>JAAURZ010000401.1 GCA_012031955.1 Bacteroidia bacterium | reverse complement strand
CCACGGCGCGCTGGTAGGAGAACTCGTAGATCTTGCCAATGTCGTGCAGAAACCCGCCCATCAAGAGCAGATCGACATCGACACCGCGGTAGTTCTCCACGACTTTGAGAATAAGCTTGAGCAGCGACAGCGTATGCTCCAGCAACCCGCTTAAATAGGGATGATGAATCGTCGTTGGCGCCGGGGGCAAGGCCCACGCTGTCCATTACGTTGGTGTTGCGCGAGTCGAGGTGGCCGCTTACCAGCAGTACCCGGGTGTCGGCCGGATCGGAACCCGCAAGGGTGCCGAGTACATTTTTCATAGTCATGGTGTAGGGCACGCGCGGGCTGCGCGGGTTGGGGGTGATCTCGTACGGGTCGAGGTCTACTTGCATGTCGGCTCTATTTTGCTGCGCGAACTGGCGGAATTTGGAGGCTACCCAGCGCCTGGCGGCGCCGATGCCTTCGCTGTTGCTGGAGGTGTCGCTGAGGGAGTGACGTGTCTTGAAGCTTACCATTTTGTAGATGTATGCCTTGATGCTGTCGGCCGACACCGCGTCGACCATTGCCTGTATGCTTTTATCGGTTGCCGGCTTGGGGTTTTGTGCGGAGCCCTGCCGTTGTGCTGAGGCGAACAGTGGCAGGAATAATAGGATGTAGAGAAATTTCCTTATCATTTGACTTGTTTTTAGCCTATTAATGCCATTGTATTTCTGGATGTTTTAATTTATATTCAAAAGACGGTAAATGCATTATGTCATCGGTAACAAATAAAGGATACGACCCCACGGTGATCGCAGACTACAAGGCGAAGTCGGCGGCGAACGGACTCAGTTATGCAATGGCTGACGACGATGATCATACGGACGAGTATGCGCATTTCTTTTTTGTGGGAAAGTATGAGAGCCGGGAGGTGGTGTACGATGCCGCGATGTACACATTGAGGCTGCAGCATGAAAGCGAGCTCTATGAAATTGCTGAGCACCGGGCCGCCAGGCACTTTCCGCAGTACAAAAAAATAACGTACGAAGAAGACGAGAACGGCAACCTGGAGGCGCTTGACCCGCTTGAGGAGGAGATCGGGTTGTTTATGGCCGAGGTGATTATGGAGCTGGAAGACGAGGGCCAGATAAAGGTGTGGGAACATGTGGACATGGACGTGCGGGCAGAGTTCGGCATAAGCCTCGACATCGGACTGCATGTGGAAGAGATCACGCCCGCTGTAATTGCCAAGTTTGTAAAGGACTTTAACGAGGACAACCTGCGCCTTGACGAAACACGGTATACGTTTCAAACCCAGGATGAGACCGTAGACTAACGGCCGGGCCGGCTGCATATGTCTTTTCTGTTCAGACTCTTTTCCCTAATCAATTAGTCATTATATTTGCGACCTTACTCTAAAAAAATTAAGGGCCGGACCATACCCATGCCAGCCACAACTGGAACCAAGCGGAATCAATTCAATAGACTATACCAATGAAAAACCTATCCTTAATCCTGAATGTTGTGCTGCTGATTGCCGTAGGCGCGCTTTACTATTTGCACTTTTCGCCCCCGAAGGCAGAAGCAGCCGATAGCGATGCCGTTGTTACCGGTGCTTCAGGACCCATCGCCTACGTGAACTACGATTCGCTGATCGAGAAGTATGAATTTGTGAATACCATAAAGGAACAACTGGAGAGCAAGACGCAAAAGCTTGAGCAGGAACTTGGCAATCGTCAGCGCGGCTTGCAGAGTGAAATTAACGAATACAATCGCACAGGCGGAAATCTAACGCCGGCGCAGCGCAATGTGATGGAAGAAAATTTGGGCCGCAAACAGCAAAACCTTGCACTATACCAGCAAAGCCTGCAGCAGGAGATGCTGAACGAACAGTCGAAGTGGCAACTGGAATTACACGACAAGGTGGAAGCATTTTTGAAAGACTATGGCAAGGCGAACGGCCTGCAGATGATACTGAAGTTTGACCTTACCAGCGACGTACTCTTTGCAGGCGACTCGCTCGATATTACCGACGTGGTGATAAAGGGATTGAACGATGCCTACAAAGCCGAGCTGGCGAAGCCGGCTGCCAAGGCCGACTCCACCGCCGCCAAGAAGAAATAGATCGACCGCGATCAATTCGGTTTCAGAAACCGGACGGGCCATAAAACCTGTCCGGTTTTTTTATATTTGAGCAATGGCAAACCGTTTTATTGGATCACTTGCTGTAAAGTCGGTGGAGCAGCGCCAGGTTATTCTGATGCTGGCGTTTGGCTTTTTTATGGGGGTGTTCATTGCCACCTACCAGGTTACCGCCGACTCGTTGTTTCTGAACAAGCTCGGCCAGCATCTGGACAAAGCCTTCCTTGTGGCGGGTGCGCTCGGCATCGTTACCACGTACTTGTTTTCAACCTTTCAAAACTGGATCAAGTTCTCGACGCTGGTAATGGGAAGCGTAGCGTTGATCTTCGCGTTCACCATAGGCGTTTACTGGTCGCTGCACAGCGGGCATCCGGAGTGGGAAGACATCATGATGTTTACCATGTACTGCATGTCGGGCCCCATTACTGCGGTGTTGCTCCTTAGCTACTGGGGTATTTTCGGTCGCCTCTTCAACTTCAGGCAGTCGAAACGGATTATCGGATGGATAGACACCGGGCAGCTTATCGCGGCAATCGTGGCTACATTTTCCATTCCTTTTACAGCCGCATTAGTGCCCGACACCAGTAGCTACTTGCTGGTGTGCGCATCAAGCATGCTCATCATGTTTGTGCTCCTCATCGTGATTTACTCGATGTTCAACCTTTCCAAAAACAACCCGCGGGAGTTTAGTTCGGCGGTGCGAAAAGGATCCCGGATCGTGAAGATATTCCGCGACCCTTACATCTTGCTTCTGTCGTCGTTCCTGCTCGTGTCGATGGTGGTGTTTGTGCTCAATCAATACACCTTCCAGGAGTTGGTGAAACAACAGTATTCCGACCAGCGCGAGCTCACAAACTTCTACGCGTTTTTCACGGGTGCCGTATACGGGCTGAGTCTTATCATGCAGACTTTTGTGAACAACAAGATCATCAGCAATTACGGACTCAGGATCACGCTGTTTATACTTCCCATCGTGGTCGGATTTTTCGCGCTGGCGTCGGTGGTCGCCGGTGGCATTTTCGGTTTCGATAAAATTGCCTCGCCAACGGGCTTCATTTACTTCTTCCTGTTTATCTCGCTAAGCCGCCTGTTCAACTGGACGATTCGCGACTCGCTGGAGAACCCCGTATTTAAGCTTTTTTTTATTCCGCTCGACAGCAGCATGCGGTTCAGCATTCAATCCAGGGTTGAAGGTCTTGTCAACGAGAGTGCGCGCTTCGTGGCGGGGCTCCTGATATTTGGTTTTGCCCTTGTGCCGTGGTTCAGCGTTATCCACATCATGGTTATTGTGCTTGTGCTGGTCGCACTCTATTTTGTTGTGGTCAACCGACTATACGGCGGTTATCGAAGCAAGATACGCCAGAAGCTGGAGTCGTCGGACCTGCAGCAGGACAAGCTTGAAAAGGGTTTTAAAGTGGTGACATCCAAACTTGAAAGCATGCTGTCGATACCATCGGCAAGCAAGGCCGTGTTCTCCTTTAAGCTGCTGGAAAAATTGATGCGTCGCTTTTGCCTTCGCGCGTAAACCAGATGATGAAGAGCGACGACGAATCCACACGCCAGTATGCGCAGGAGCGCATGAATGAGTTGAAAGGGCTGTCCGTGTCCGACAAATATGTGATTCGGGTGGACGAAGGTAAGGTGGGCACGGCCGGCGATAAAAACCTGCTGCCAGAACGGAGTTGCAGATGATTATAGAGAAT
>JAAURZ010000002.1 GCA_012031955.1 Bacteroidia bacterium | reverse complement strand
CTGAAAATCGGGCGACAGGAACTTGTGTACGACGACGTCAGGCTGCTGGGCAACCTCGACTGGCTGCAACAAGCGAGGCGTCACGACGCCATGCTGCTCAAGTTCGAGCACAAGGGATGGAAAGTTCACGTCGGCGGCGCCTACAACCAGAACGCGGAGCGAAAGGCCGGCACCGTTTACAACGGCGTGCCCACAGGCTATCCGGCCGGCTCCAATGGTATTGGTGCCTTGTATAAATCAATGCAGTTTCTCTATGCATCCAAAAAACTGAAGTCGGCCACGTTGTCATACTTGTTTTTCAAAGACGACTTCAGCAGGTATCATTTTGCAGATACAGACATCGACAAAACCCAACCGCTGTACGAGCGTAAGGCGTGGAGTCGCGTCACCACCGGCTTCAACCTGTTCGGCAACGTGGCAGATCTGTCTTATGCAGCCAGCGCGTTTTATCAGGGAGGAAAGTATCGCGATGGCACCCGACTGAATGAGTACCTGCTGTCGGCATCTGCATCGTATGCCTTCACGCGCAAGCTGTCGGCCGGTGCCGGCGTCGACGTTACTTCCGGCAACAACGGCGCGGATCCGGCCCATCGCAACCAGCGCTTCGATCCGCTTTACGGCACGCCACACAAATTCTGGGGTCACATGGATTATTTCTATGTGGCCGATGGCTTTGGACCCAACGGCCTTACCGACGCGTACGTGAAAATGAAATTCGAGCCCGCGCCGTCAGTACGTCTGCTGATCGACGTGCACCAGTTTGTACTGCCCAACGCACTGCCCGAAGGAACAGAACTCTCTAAAAAACCTTGGCCAGGAAATAGACTTTGTTTTCAATTACGCCATGACACCGGCCATCGCCCTCGAAGCCGGCTACAGTGTTTTCTTCGCCACGGACACATTGCTGTCGCCCTATTTGAAGAATACACCCGGTGCAGATCGCCAGGCGAACTGGGCGTACGTGATGGTGTCGATAAAACCGGAGTGGAAGATCAAGTGACGTAACCATGGCGCAACCTGCAACGGATCGAGTCTACAAAACAACATGCTCCTACTGCGGCGTAGGTTGTGGCATCTTAGTGAAGAAGGATCGGCGCAACAACCTGCAAGTGGAAGGCGACCCCGACCACCCGGTAAACAAAGGCATGCTCTGCTCGAAAGGAATGAACCTGCACTATACCATGCAGGATCATACAGACAGGCTGCTTTATCCAGAGATGCGCTGGAGCAGATTTCACCCATTGGAGCGCGTGACGTGGGATGATGCCATGAAGCGGGCGGCGGCAGTTTTCAAAACCATCATTCAAAAGCACGGACCCGACGCCGTCGGGTTCTATGTATCGGGCCAGTGCCTCACGGAAGAATATTACGTGGCCAACAAACTGGTAAAAGGATTTAGTCAGCGAACAACATCGACACCAATTCACGCCTGTGTATGAGCAGCGCCGTAGTCGCATACACCCGCATGCTTGGCGAAGACGCCGTGCCGATCTCTTACGAGGACATTGAGCTGGCCGACTGCTTTCTTATTGCCGGTGCCAACCCTGCGTGGTGCCATCCCATACTGTTTCGCCGCATCGAGAAACACAAAATGGAAAATCCGGGCGTGAAGATCGTTGTGGTCGATCCGCGAAAAACGCAGACGTGCGCATTGGCAGACCTTCACCTGCAGATTCGGCCGGGCACCGATTGCTATGCCTACAATGCAATCGCGCGAATATTAATAGAAAACGGCGACGTCGATTTTGAATTCATTAGGAATCACACCGAAGACTTTGATCAATACAAAGACGCCGTGCTGGCGGTAACAGTCGAAGAAGCTGCCGCCATGTGCGACGTGCCGGTGCACGAGCTGCAACTGGCTGCATCTTATGTTGCCAATGCAAAGGGATTTCTTACCCTCTGGGCGATGGGTTTGAATCAAAGCGTGGTAGGTGTGAACAAGAACTTTGCACTGATCAGTTTGAATTTGATCACCGGCCATATTGGTAAACCAGGGTCCGGACCTTTCTCGCTCACCGGCCAACCCAACGCAATGGGTGGGCGCGAAGTGGGTGGTCTTTCTACCATGCTGGCCGCGCACCGGCAGATTTCCAACCCCGCGCACCGAGATGAAGTAGCCCGGTTTTGGCAAGTGCCGTCGGTGTCGTCGAAGCCGGGACTCACAGCCACGCAGATGATAGAGGCGCTTGAGCGCGGCGACTTGAAGGCATTGTGGATCGTGTGTACAAACCCGGCCGTAAGCTGGCCCGATGCGCGACGAGCGGAGGCGGCGCTGCGCAAGGCGAGGTTCGTGGTGGTGCAAGACATATCGCGACGCGCCGACACGCTTGCATTTGCCGACCTGTGCTGCCGGCGGACCAGGTCACTTTGAAAAGGAAGGCACCATGACCAACTCCGAACGCCGCATCACCCACCTGGGCAAAGTAGTGGAGCCGCCCGGAGAAGCGCTGCCCGACGCTGAAATTCTTTGTCGCTTCGCCAAAGCGATGGGCTTTCATGGTTTCGAATTTGACTAACCCCGAACAAATCTACAACGAGCATACACGTCTTACCGACGGCACGAACATCGACGTTACCGGTGTGACCTACGAACGACTGCGATCGTCGGGGTCGTTGCAGTGGCCGGTGCCCAGCCAATTACATGGCGGCACCGCACGCCTCTTCACCGACAGAAGCTTTTTTACGCCCACGCGCAAAGCACGCTTCTTCCCGGTGGCACCGGAAAACCTCTCGGCATCTCCCAACGACACGTACCCGCTTGTGCTCACAACGGGCCGCATACGCGACCAGTGGCACACGATGACAAAGACAGGAAAGGTGACGCGCCTGCGCAAGCATATAGACAGACCTTATCTTGAAATTCATCCCGACGACGCCGACGCCCGCTCAATTCGCGACGACGATGTGGTGGTGGTAACAAGTGAGTACGGAGAAGTACGCGTGAACGCGAAACTCACAACAGACATCAAACGCGGCGTGGTCTTCCTCGCCATGCACTGGGGCAGGCAGATGGGCGACGACGCGGCGCGCGCCAACAACATGACTTCGCTGCTCACCGACCCATTGTCGAAGGAACCTGACTTCAAGTTCTCTCGCGTGGAGGCAAGTCGATTTCAGAAACCGAAAGAGCGCATCCTCATCGCCGGCGCGGCGCCGCTGCATACCGCTTTATTTGCAGTTACCGCGCGCTCAATCAAGCAGATGAAATCGTAGTGATTTCCAAAGAGCGCGATTCATTTTACAACAGGGTGCTGTTGCCCGACTATGTGAACGACTCAATTAATTGGCCGAAGCTGCAAAAATTTCAGCCCGGACAATTTGAGGCGCTGGACGTGACGCTGGAAACAGAAAACGAAATTGTATCGATAGACCGGTGGGGAAAAACAATTACCGACATACACGGGCAAAAGCATGCTTACGACAAACTCATACTGGCAACCGGCAGCAGGGCATACGTACCCGAGCAGGCGCCTGTGCACCTGCCCTGTGTTTTTACACTGCGCACGCGCGCTGACGCCGACCGGCTGAAGTCGCACCTGAAAAGTGACTGTCACGTACTGATAGTAGGCGGCGGGTTGCTTGGGCTTGAACTCGCCGTATCGCTGCGCGAGGTCGATGTAAACGTGTCGATTGTGCAGATGGGAGGCAGGCTGATGGAACGACAAATTGATCCGCTTGCCGGCCAACTGCTTATCGACTATATCGAAGAGTGCGACATCACCGTGTACCTCAACGACCAGGTGCATGGCGTTGCGCGCGAGACCGAACGTGAGGGATTGACGCTGAAGTTCAGGAGCGGCAAGACAATTTTTGTCGACGCCCTCGTGTACGCCGTGGGCACACGACCCAACATCGAATATGTGTTCGACAGTGGCATCGAAGTGTCGCGCGGTATCGTGGTCAACGATTATCTGCAAACGAGCGACCCCGATATTTTTGCAATGGGCGAAATAGCCGAACACAAAGGCACGCTCATGGGTATCACATCGGCGGCTGAGAAGCAGGCCGACATATTGGCAAGGTTTCTTCATGGCGATAGACAAAGTGTTTATGAGGGTTCAGTGCCCATGAACATCCTCAAACTTTCCGGACTGGACCTTTGCTCCATCGGCCTGTCGGAAATACCCAAAGACGATCCGGACTTTGAAGAGATATTGTTTATCGACAAAGCCAGGCGCTACTACAAGAAATGCATCATAAAGAACGATCGCCTTGTCGGGGCGATACTGATCGGCGATAAATCTGAATTTGCAGAGTTTAAGACGCTTATCGAGGAGCGCATGGAGCTTTCGGAGAAACGCATGCAGTTGTTGCGCGCTGGCAAAGCCGCCGATCCCGTAGAGGGCAGGTTGGTCTGCTCCTGCAACCAGGTGGGCGACGGCAACATACGCAAATTCATTCAGGGTGGTTGCCATTCGCTTGCCGACATCGGTCGCGCCTCCGGTGCAGGACTCGGGTGCGGAAGTTGTAAACCGGAGATCCAACAAATTATCGAGCAGTCGCTCGTGAAAGTCTGACGTATGGCGCAAGTTCGTACATTTGAGGAGAAGTCGAAACACACGCAAAGCCATACGAGAGTGAGTTACGTGAAAGATGCAGCCAAGCAAGACCTGGTGCGCCTGTTCGTAAAAGGCGGGTTTCTTTCACCTGCCGATTTGCTGAAGATCATGGACATCTCGTGGAACCTCGGCAACCGGTATATCCTGTTCGGCTCGCGGCAGGATATTCTGTTCCCCATCAGAAATGTTTCTACCGAAGCGCTCGCGGATGCATTCGCCGCCATGTCCGTCGACTACGAAATTGGCGGCGACCAGTCCGTGTATCAGAACATCGTGTCGTCATACGCGTCCGTAAACATCGTGGAAACTACTTCCTGGGTTAAAGAAGATACTTACAACGTGGTGATCGACAGTTTTGACTACAAGCCGAAACTGAAGATCAACATTGTAGACTCACTTCAGAGCCTGGTGCCCATGTTTACCGGCGAGTTGAATTTCATTCCGTCAAAAACTGAAAACTACTGGTATCTCTACATTCGCGATTCCCGTAAGGGCAATACAGTAGAGTGCTGGCCACGCCTCGTATTTGGTCAGGACATCGCCCGGCTGTCGCGCGAACTGGAGAAAGTAATCCTCGAGTTTCACCCCTTCACCGCGGAGGAGCTGCACATGGTTTTGAAAAACAACTATGTACGCATCAACCACAAACCCATCAACGAAAAGCTGAAATTCCAGGTAAGCTCGTTCCCTTACTACGAAGGACTCAACGGCATGCTCGACAACCGCTATTGGCTTGGACTTTACTGGCGCAACAATCAGTACGACATCGACTTCCTTACGGCCGCGTGCAGGCTCTGCCAGGAAACAGGCATCAGCAAGATCAACATTATTCCCTGGAAGGCATTCATCATCAAAGGCATCCGTGCCGCCGACCGGCTCCGTTGGGAGAAACTCATGGGCAAGTTTGGTATTAACGAGAGGCACTCATCACTTGAGCTCAACTGGCACTTGCCGGTGGTAGATGCTGAAGCGCTTGAGTTGAAGCGGTTCCTCGTGCGAGAACTTGATCAGCAGGATATCAGCACGCACGGCCTCACGTTCACCATCAAGACGCGACGAGACATGTTTTACTTCACCACCGTGGTGATCGAAAAGCAGGAGAATCTCGCCGGCACCACCCACGAGCGTTTCAATATTTTATATGCGAGGGATTTCAATCCCTCCACTGTCACTTACTACCCCTACTCAAAAGGCGTCACGAAGGAAATGCTGCCGGTGCTGCTCATCGAACTGAGCAAACTTTATTTCAGGCAACTTAATCCGGAAAGGAAACAGGAATTTGAAGTAAGGCACGACAAAGGCCCTGAGGTGGAAACGGATGTATATCAGTGCTCCAACTGCCTTACGATCTACGACAAAGCGACCGGCGACCCGCAAGCGGGTGTACCACCGGGAACAGCCTTTGAAAACCTCCCGGAAGATTATGCATGTCACGTGTGCGAAAGCGAGAAACGATACTTTCGAAAACTGCAATCGTTGTAGCACAAACAACAGCATTCATGTACCGTAGCGCATGCGTTGTCGCCGTTGTGTAGGGGAGGAAACCAGGCACACTTCTTTTTTTTATCGGTGTTGGTCGCATAAAGCGGCCTCTTCATCGCAGCCCTGTCACGATGTGTAATTTATTACCGTTTATCGTGGTATGAACCCCGCCTGACGAGCCCAACAGGGCGAATCCGGGAAGAGCAAAACCCAAAAACGAAACATGGACAGAAAAGAATTTATCAAACGGCTTGGCCTTGGCGCCATGCTCGTACCTGTGTTCGGCGCGTGCTCGGAAGACAACGACCCCACATCAAACCAAACAACGAACACAGACACTTCCGACGGCACTTGTACCACTACGGTTACCGAAACCGCCGGACCTTTTCCTACCAAAGACCCATCGTCGCTCGTGCTAACCGACATCAGGTCCGATCGTACAGGTGTTGTGCTGGACATCGAAATTACCATCCAAATAAGAACAACAGTTGCAATCCACTTGAAAACGCGATCGTCGATATATGGCACTGCGACAAAGACGGCTATTACTCCGAGTATGGCGGCACCTCCATGCAGTCGCAGGATTTTACTTCCGTACACTTCCTTCGAGGCAGGCAGGTAACCAACGCCAACGGCAAGGTGGGTTTCAGATCTATCTTTCCCGGCTGGTACCAGGGCAGGTCTACGCACATTCACGTCCACATATATAAAGCGTCCGGTACGTCGCTTCTCATTGCCCAGATCGCATTTCCCGAAGGGTCCGGCAGCGCGGTAGCACTCGTGAATGCGGCCTCAGCTTATGGTTACACCAAAGGCCTGTCAGGCTACACCTACAACGCGTCAGACAATGTGTTCGGCGACGGCGTGTCCACCGAAATGTCGACAGTTACAGGAAGCGTAGAAGATGGTTATTCGCTCACACACACCATTGTGGTTGAAGCATAAACAGCGAATGCAGACAGCATCACATTCAATGGCCGTAAAGCCGATTCAAATTCACCTGGCCGATACACGACATCTCCGTCTCACCAGGGCAGGCCAAACGCTTCATACAATTGAGGATGGCACGGCTGTGGGGTTGACGCATTGGCTGTACGCCTTCAGCGATAATGCGGTGAGGCCATCCTCTGAAATCACTCACCCGGTATCCTGCACGGGAACATTGTTCGTGCTCCCGCTTGTCGGCCGCGCACAGGTTCAACTTCGCACAGAACAGGCCGATGTGGAAGCCGGGCAACTTTATTTTGTTCCCGTGCTGGCGGGTGATGTGGTTTCAGTATCGAACCTCTTTCGCAATGAATGGATCAACTACCTGCTCTGGGAAGTGCCGGCAGTCGGCCATGAACAGGCTGGCGCAAGGTGCGCCGACATTGAACTAAGGCCCAACGAATTGCATCGGCTTGACTGCGACGCAAACCTTGGTTCGGTTCACATAGGGCAGTTTGCCGGGCGCGCGGAATACACATTGGATTTTGCCGAGGCAAGCGATGTGTTTATCTTCACCATTGAAGGAGCCTTTGAGGTGCAGAACCGGTTGCTGCATGCACGCGATGGGTTGAGCCTGCCTTGTGCGCGTTGCCTCGAATTTGAAGCCCTGTCAAACAACGCAATTATTCTTGTGCTATCACGGGGTGGGTTGCATCAGGACCGGGAAAACGGCTGAGAAATTCTTCAAGCGACTGTTCATCCTGCAAGCCCAGTCTTTTCTTCAGCCTGTATCTCGACTTCTTCACACTGTCGGCGGATATGCCCAGCATATTGGCGGCTTCCTTCAGCGAGAGACTTATCTTGATAAGGGCGGCAAGTCTGGTTTCGGATGCCGTGATGGCAGGAAACCGGTAACGCAAGCCCGCGAAAAAATCCGGATAAACCTCCTGAAACGTGCGTTTGAAACGCTCCCAGTCTTCGTCAGTGAGAATATTGAAGCTGAGGATCTGATTGAGTTTCCGGATGTGCTCCTGGTCGGGAGTGAACCGCTTCCTGAGTATCTCAAGTTCTTCCGTCACCTGGTCAAGCAACCGCGACTTTTCCATCAGGTTGTCCCGGTGGAGTTCTAACTGCCGTCGTTTCGATTCGCGCAGTTCTTGATTTTGTAACGCGAGTATTTCCCGGTGGCGGTTCAGCTCTTCATTCTGCGAAATGATTTCCTCATTTTGAGCGTTGATCTCTTCGTATTGCGTTTGCAGTAGCCTGTGTTGTTTTTCGATCTCGGCTGTTCGCGCGGCCACCGTCTTCTCCAGCAGTTCGTTTTGCGCAGCCAGTATGGCGGCCTTCTCCATTTCGGCAGCCTGCAGTTTGCGCTCGATGGTAAATTTGCGAATGGTATTGGTAGCCGTGAAAATGAGCGTGGGCACGCTGATGAGGAAGAGTATGAGCTGAACGAAATAGTTGTTACGCAGTGCGGCGTTGTACCTGAGGTACGCGCGTTCAATCCTGTCATCTTCAAAAGCATTGACTTTTCGGGCAAGTGTCTCGTATTGAAGCCACAGGTGATAGCCCTTGTCCATGTCCGAAAGGGCAAAGAACTTGTCGAGCTCTCCGTTCCTGTAGAGTTGCAACAGCATCGTGGTGAAAGCCGCATAGGCGTTGATCGAATCCCTCAGGGCGCGGAATTCCGGCAACGGGTATTCTTGCTCTACGAGTTGCGCCTCAACAATGTCCATCAGCGAGTCTTTGTCTTCCAGTGCGAAGCGCATCGGAAAAAGGTATTTGTCCTTTCCAAAAAGTGCATAGCCGCGAAGTCCGAGGTCAAGGTTGTGGATGATAACGATTGCAAATTGCGAAAGCGTTTGTTTGACCAGCTCCGATTGCTGTTCGATTCGTCGGTTTTCTTCTATTACCTGGTTGTTCGTGTATGTGAAAACGATGTTGCAAAGCAAAAGAACGGCGATCAAAGCAACCGGTATGGTGATCAACTTGCGATTGAATTGCTTGCTCATGGAGGCAGGTGCTGTACACAAAGGGCTCACTCTAAAGTTACCGAATTTTGAGGGCTCTTCCGCCGAAAATCGCATCCGATTGAAACAGGCCTTGGGACGCTTGTCTACCCCCTTGTCCACCCAATTGTCAACCCCTTTGTCTGGCTTATTTCGCTGACCTTTGAAAAGAAATGGGCAAACTTTGAAGAAACTTTGCACGCTCATGATGGAACACAACGGCCAATCGTCGGCAGCCAGGCACAACCAGTTTACACGCCGGCTCGATGCACAAACGGCAGGCATTGCGTCTGCGCTTTTTGATTCCGCCTACAAACTTCGATGGGCCAACGACCCGTTTTGTGCGGCTGTCGGTCAGCCACGCGAGCTGCTGGAGGCGCGAACCCTGGAGGAATTGCGGCTGCTGTACCTCGTCGACGACAGTCGTCTCACGTTTGACGAACTCACGAAACATCCCGATGGCGACCTCAGGTCCATTCTTTCAAAGCACACGCATAGTTACTGGGTGAGGGTGAATATTTACCTCAATCCCGAGGTGCAGGGCGAATTTGAAATCGCTTACCTCATGCTTAGGTCGCTGCCTCAACACACATCTGCCGCTTCTGAAAGAGCTGCGTTCAGGTCTGCTCCTGTGAAGAGCGAGTCAAGATACCGTTCGCTGCTGGAAGAACACCCTGACCTGATCTCTATTTGCGACAAAATGGAATGCGTGTTTTTGTGAATGCGAGCTATTGCTCATTTGTGGGTAAGCGCGCGGATCAACTACTGGGAACGCACATTCTCCATCATCCCATTCTTGGTATGCCCGAAGAAGTAATCCGACGGGTATTTGAACTGTCGCCTGAATCACCCGAGATATCGGGCATTCTTCTAATTAAATAATGTGGAGGGGGCGCCCGTATGGGTGTACGGGAGGTTGAGAGCCATCTTCGATCAAAGGGGCAGCCTGGCGGAAGTGATCACCATAGGCCGGGACGTAACCGCCTTGAAAAATGCGGAGGAAGAGCGTTCTCTGTACATCGAAGACCTCGAACAAATTGCGTTCATGACATCGCACAAAATACGCGGACCGATCGCCACCATGATGGGCCTTGTCGAACTGCTGCGCATGAATGGCTGCGAGCCGGGCGAGCGAAACATGATTTTTGAAAATCTCAAAAGCTGCATAGTCAACCTCGACAGGTGCTCGCGACAGATGTCGGCGTTTATACACCAGAGACAAGTCGGATGATCGACGTAATTTCACCACGGCGTCATGGCGGCGCTGGCTCGTTCAAATAAGTGTTGCTATATTCAGGGCAAACAATCCGGCCAAATAGCAATGAACATTAAAACCGCCGTTTCCGATTTTGTTCTGAAACTGATTCTCGTCACTGCCGCCGTGGGCATCGCGGGGTGCTCCAATCAGAGAATTGTAGAACCACCTGCAGCCGTTCTCCCCGTGCCTGCACCCGGGCAGTTGGCATGGCACGAAATGGAAACAAACGCGTTCATCCATTTCACCATCAATACCTTTACCGACAAAGAGTGGGGCTATGGCGATGAAAGCCCCGCACTTTTCAACCCTGCGGCGCTCGACGTGAACCAATGGATAACGACCTTGAAAGAGGCTGGTTTCAAAATGGTTATTCTAACGTGCAAGCACCACGATGGATTTTGCCTGTGGCCCTCGCAATACACTGAACACTCGGTAAAGAACAGCCCGTACAAGAAGGGCGAAGGCGACATCGTGCGCGAAGTGTCTGATGCATGCAAGAAAGCCGGGCTTAAATTCGGCGTTTACCTTTCGCCATGGGACAGGAACCACAAGGACTATGGCACTCCTTTATATATAGCGTACTATCGCAATCAGCTCCGGGAACTGTTCGACGCCTATGGCCCGGTGTCGGAGATGTGGTTTGATGGCGCGAATGGCGGCGACGGCTATTACGGCGGCGCCAACGAAACCCGCCGAATCGACGGCTCGTCCTACTACGACTGGCCGACCACGCTCGCGATGGTGCGCGAGAAGGAGCCCGGCGTCATCTTCTTCAGCGATGCGGGCCCGGGCGTTCGCTGGGTCGGAAATGAAAGGGGCATAGCCGGTGAAACCAATTGGAACACAATTACGCCCGACACCCTGTATGCCGGCAAGGCAGGCATTGAAAGACTCCTCGAAACAGGAAGCGAGAATGGTACCCACTGGATACCCGCCGAGGTGGATGTGTCCATCAGGAAAGGGTGGTTCTACCATGCAAGCGAAGACTCACTTGTGAAAACACCTGAACAGCTTTTTTCCATCTACCTGAGTTCCGTTGGGCGCGGTTCCACCTTGCTGCTCAACGTGCCGCCCGACAGACGTGGCCTTATCCATGAAAACGATGTGAAGGCACTGAGAGAATGGCGCGCAATGATCGACCGTGAGTTTGCCACCAACCTTGCACAAAACGCAATGGCCCTTGCTACCAACGTGCGAGGTAATGCAGATACATACCTGGCAACAAATGCTACCGACGGCAACAACAATACTTATTGGGCCACTGACGATAACGTTACGAACGCAAGCATTGAAATAGATATGGGCACGGAACGCCAGGTCAAGTACATCGTCTTGCAGGAGTACATTGCCCTCGGACAGCGTGTGAAGTCGTTCAACGTTGAAGCGGAGAACGCCGGCACGTGGACCAGGATCGCAGAAGGAACCACCATTGGACACAAGCGGATATTGCCGGTAGACAGTTTGACCGCCCGAAAGGTGCGCGTCAACATAGAGGCATCCAAAGCCTGCCCGCTTATTTCAAATATTGCCCTCTATTAAATGATTGCGCGTTTTCTGCTCGCCTGCTGCTTTGCGTCTTCAGTTGTGCATGCACAGCAACGACAACCGCCCTACAAGGACCCGAATCTGCCTGTCGAAGCCAGAGTCAACGATCTGCTGCAGCGCATGACGCCGGAGGAAAAATTTTTCAGCTGTTCATGATACCCGGCGACCTCGATCACCTTGAACCGGGTCAATTCCGGAATGGCATTTTCGGATTGCAGGTGAGCGCAAGCGCCGACAACGCGGGCGCAGCACAGCAGATGCTCACCTAGACACCCGCGAGAATGGACGTGCACTCGCGCGAAAGATCAACGCCATTCAGAAATTCTTCGTGGAAAAAACCAGGCTAGGAATTCCGATCATCCCTTTCGATGAAGCACTGCATGGCCTCGTGCGCGAGGGCGCTACAGCATTTCCGCAGTCGATCGCGCTCGCGGCCACGTTCGACACCACGCTCATGCGCGAAGTGGCCACAGCGATTGCGAAGGAGACCGCCGCCAGAGGCATTCGCCAGGTGCTTTCGCCGGTTGTAAACATGGCGACCGACGTGCGCTGGGGCAGGGTGGAGGAAACGTATGGCGAAGACCCCTTGCTCGCAGCCGCCATGGGCGTGGCCTACATGCGCGCCTTCGAGCAACTGGGTATAATCACGACTCCCAAACACTTCATCGCCAACGTGGGCGACGGCGGCAGAGACAGCTATCCGATTCATCACAATAAAAGGCTGTTGGAAGAAATTCATTTTCCGCCATTCAAGGCAGCTTTCAATGAAGCCGGCGCGCGTTCTGTCATGACCAGCTACAATTCTGTCGATGGCACTCCAGCCACTGCCAGTCACTGGCTGCTGACAGACTTGCTTAAAACAGCGTGGGCATTCGATGGCTTTGTGATCTCAGACGCAGGCGCCACCGGCGGTTCCACCGTGCTGCACAACACGTCGGCAGACTACCCTGAAGCAGGGGCCCAGGCGATTAACGCAGGCCTCGACGTGATTTTTCAAACACAGTACGACCACTATAAACTTTTTATCCCTCCATTCCTCGACGGTCGCATCGGCAAGCAGCGAATTGATGATGCTGTTTCGCGTGTGCTGCGCGCAAAATTCGAGCTTGGGCTTTTCGAAAATCCGTATGTAGACGAAAATGAATGGAACGATCTGACGAACGTGGAACACAAGGAATTGGCGCGCAGGGCGGCAGCGGAATCTATCGTGCTACTAAAAAATGAAAGCCAGGTTTTGTCCGTTGAGCAACCAGGCGAGAACAATTGCCGTGATCGGCGAAGACGCCGTCGCTGCGCGGCTGGGCGGATACAGCGGAACCGGCAACAAAGTGGTAAGCATCTTAGAAGGAGTGCGGACACGTGCCGCGGGCCAGCAGGTGTTGTATGAGCCCGGCTGCTTACGTGAGTCGCGCACGTGGGAAGCTATTTCGGCCGAATATCTTTCCAGCGGAAAACTAAAAGGCATGAAGGCCGAGTACTTCAACAACATTGCGTTGTCGGGTACCCCAGAAGTTGTGACGCAAGTACAGCAATTGGATTTCATGTGGACGCTCGGCTCACCCGCGCCGGCGATACACAAAGATTTTTTCTCAGCCCGATGGAGCGGAAAATTGAAATCGCCCAGGTCGGGCACTTTTAAGATCGGACTCGACGGCAACGATGGTTTCCGCTTGTTTATCGATGGCCGGTTGCTAATAGACAATTGGAAGAAACAGACCTATACGACCCGGCTCGTTGAATTCACGTTCGAGAAGGGCCGCGCCTACGGTTTACAGATTGAGTTCTTTGAGCCCGTAGGCAACGGGCGGATACGGCTGATATGGAATGCGACCGTCGACAGCGACGATGAAGCTAAAATTGTCGACGCCGTCAACGCGGCCCGCCGTGCCGACGTAACGATTGTGGTGGCCGGCATCCATGAAGGAGAGTTTCAGGACCGTGCATCCCTGGCCCTTCCAGGCAGACAGGAAGAGATGATTCGCAGAATCGCCGCAGTGGGCAAGCCGGTCGTTGTTGTGTTGACAGGGGGAAGCGCCATTACAATGCGCAACTGGATTGACAACGTCGACGCAATCGTCGATGCGTGGTACCCTGGCGAGGAAGGCGGCAACGCAGTGGCGCAGATACTGTTCGGCGATTACAACCCGGCAGGGCGGCTACCAATCACCTTTCCAACAGATGAGGCACAGTTGCCATTGGTGTACAACCACAAACCAACAGGCCGTGGCGACGACTATTATAACCTGTCGGGCCTGCCGCTGTTTCCGTTTGGCTTCGGCCTCAGCTATTCAACATTCGAGTACACTGACTTTCGCCTGGAAAAAGAAACCATCGGCAGAGACGAATCCACGACGGTCCATTTCAAAATCAGGAACAGTGGACCATTTGCCGGCGACGAGGTGATACAACTTTATGTTCAGGACGAACTTGCGTCTGTGGCAAGACCGGTGATGGAGCTGAAAGGATTCCAACGAATACATCTTGCCAACCAGGAGGCGCGTGAAATAACCTTCAGCCTCGACTCCGCCATGTTGACGATGCTCAACGAGAAAATGGAACGCGTGGTGGAGCCGGGCTCATTTCGTATCATGATCGGGGCGTCGTCCCGCGATATCCGTTTGAAAGGGATGTTGCACGTGAAGCCGTAGCCGGTGTTCTTCGCCAAATGGATCCGTGATGGGTTGAAGGCAGAATCAGATCGTTCCCGTTTTTTTCCGAACGTGTGCGAACATCACATGGAGGAGCACAACAATTAGCAGCACATTATATTCGATGCCGTTTCGCCCGCCACCTACTACATACCAACCTTCGGGCAAGTGAACCATGATGATGCCCATCACCAATACAAAAATGGTGACGATACAGGCGGCGACAACGTACCGGTTTGCAACGAGCGCAACTGCGCAGGCTACGTGCGACAGCTTGATGGCCCAGGCTATCGGTACACCGAGCGGAGCGAACCCGATCTCATTCAAATACAGACTGCCGAACGCATTCACACCACCGTCGAACATGCCGGGAATGCTGTGCGTAAGCAAGATGATGGCAACTATCGCGCGGAGCAGGAGATTGGAGTGGATGACATTTGAAACCATAAACCAGTTCGGAAAGAATCACAAGTTAACACGATTTCTGAAAATTGACGATCGGCGATGATCGCGTATGTTCCCGCGCAAGGGTTATTTGAATCGAAGATTCATCCAACTATAAATAGTCATCGCACTGGCTGTTAACGTTTTTGCATCCTGCGTCAGCCGTTCGGTATGCGTGTCGAGCATTTGGTAATAATGTAAGAAGTGCCAATCGCGTGGATTATCAATTCCAAGGCAGGCAAAGATGACTTCACTCAAGTCTGTCTCGCACCAGCTTCCTTCCAAGCCGACAGAGCGGAGTGTTTTGAATAGCCCCCTGTTTCTCAGGTCCGCCATGATCAATTTGACTATGACGGATTCTTGACGATTCGCGGCAGGTGGATATGCGGTTTCTGAATTTTTCATCATTCGTTTCGAAAGTTTTACAAATGTAATGAAAGTAGCCAATTGGCTACACTACCATGATCGATCATTTTCGACTTTCGGGGTAGTGGGTACAACAAGAAACGCCAAATACATTAAAGCTTTTGGCAACAATTTGAGACGACTGAGAGAATCCAGGAACCTGACACAAGAGGCTTTGGCCTTCAGGTGCGAAGTGGCCAGGAGCCAGGTAATCAGGTTTGAGCAAGGTGAGCGGAGCCCTACGCTCAGCACGATTCTGGCGCTGGCCAAAGGTCTGGGTGTTGAGCCCAAGAAGTTGTTGGACTTTTGACTGAGTAGAACATCCAGGATACGCAGATAGGGCACAGTCGTTGCAATGTGTTGACAGCCAGAATTGTATTGCGCTTTATTACCTTTCATAATATCGATATGAAATGAATATTGCCCCTACTGGTTGCTGCTCGCTAATAAATCGCCCAATACATCCATTGCAGTCTTTTTAACATTTCACATCCCAATACGCTACAAAAGTCCGCCGCTGATGCCAGGTTATTCCGGTACCTTGGTTTGGAAAATTGAACAGCATGCTTCTAACGAAAATAAGAAACTACCTCACCCTTGTCATCGTCGGGGTTTGCGCATGGTCTTGCACAAACCAATCGACGCACCAGGTACGCGAAATCCTCGACTTCAACGCCGGGTGGAAATTTGCGTTGGGCGATTACCCTGCGTCGAAAGAACCATCGTTCGACGACAGTTCGTGGCGTATGCTGGACTTGCCGCACGACTGGAGCATTGAAGGTGAGTTTTCCGAAACGAACCCAGCCGGCGTTGGGGGCGGCGCGTTGCCCGGTGGAATTGGTTGGTACCGGAAGTCGTTCGCCATCTCGCAAGCAGATGCGGACAAGAAAATCTACATCCAGTTCGACGGTGCTTATCGCAACAGCGAAGTGTGGATTAACGGGCAATGGCTGGGCAAGCGACCGAACGGGTACATCAATTTTCAGTATGATCTCACGCCGCACCTAAAAATCGATCAGCGCAACATCGTGGCTGTCCGCGTCGACAATGCCGATCAGCCTAACTCCAGGTGGTATTCCGGTTCCGGTATCTACCGCGACGTTGTATTGATAAAGACCGGTCGCGTGCACGTCGACTATTTGGGCACCTACATTCGAACCCCCGTCGTCACCTACAACAAGGCATCGGCAACATTGAGTGTCACCATCCGCAACACGTTGTCGAATAACCAAGCTGTTAAAGTGAATACCGCGATCGTCAAGACCGATGGCTCGGTCACGTCCAAGACGTCTAGTGATGTCATCGTCACCGCAGACACCACGGCTACTGTCGATCAGCAATTTGAATTGTCCGACCCTGTTCTGTGGTCGGTGGACAGTCCTTACTTGTATCGCGCGATCACTGAAATAGTAATTGATGGAAAGATCGTTGACGAGTACGAGACAACATTTGGCGTACGCTCTTTTGCCTTCGACGCGGCGAAGGGTTTTTCACTGAACGGCGAACCGATGAAGTTGCGCGGTGTATGCCTGCACCATGACTTCGGATGCCTGGGTGCCGCTTTCTACGAACGCGCGGCCGAGCGCCAGTTGGAAATTATGAAAGCGATGGGCGTCAACGCAATCCGGACCTCGCACAACCCGCCCGCATCCAGACTGCTTGACCTGTGCGACCGCATGGGATTTATTGTAATGGATGAAGCATTCGATATGTGGAAGAAACAGAAAGTCGACTACGACTACCACCTGTACTGGGATGAGTGGCATCGCCGCGACCTCGAAGACCAGTTGCGGCGTGACCGCAACCATGCGAGTGTAATGATATGGAGCATCGGTAATGAAGTGAATGAACAATGGGACGTGAACGACAGCCTTGGCACCGTGATAGCCACTGAACTCGCCGGCATTGTTCGCTCACTGGACGACGCCAGACCAATTACCGCAGGCTGCAACAACCAGAATCCCGATTCGCCGGTTATTCGCTCAGGCGTGCTGGATTTGATCGGCTACAACTATGCGCATCAGATATACAAAGATTTCCCCACTACATATTCCGGTCAGAAGTTTATTGCCACGGAAACCAACTCGTCGCTAGCCACACGAGGATACTACGATATGCCATCCGACAGCGTTCGCATATGGCCCATCGCCTGGGATAAGCCTTTTAATGAAGGAAATGCCGACCATACGGTATCGGCCTACGACAACGCACGCACGCCGTGGGGTTCAACTCAGGAAGAAACATGGAAGCTTATTAAAAACAATGGATT
>JAAURZ010000400.1 GCA_012031955.1 Bacteroidia bacterium | reverse complement strand
TGGTGCTCCGTCCTAGATATTTCATCTGTTAATAATTGATTTTAATGGACATATGGAATTCGCTCCCGATAATTATCGGGATGAGAGTTTTTACCTAAACGGGTCATTGCTATTAACATCCCGCTGGTATAGTTTTCTTTATGCTCATTCATCTGATAATAATTGATTCGTTTAAGACATACAGTAGTCCACCCTACGGCCATCATTCCACTGGTCGGCGCAACTGACGAACATCTCACCTGTAAGTATTTTTTTCAGACGGAATACCCGGCATGTTCTTACGATGTCGAGTGGGATCCGTGCACGGCCAGTCATAGTGTTTCTATAAAAGCGGTCATTAACTTCATATAGTTTTCAAAAACCGTAAGCGGAAGTGTTTCCGCTTTATCAAACACATCGTGGTAAGCCTGAATACCGCCGAGGGTGTAGATGAAAAAGCAGGGCACGTCTTTGCGGTAAAACATACAATGATCGCTGTTGCATGCTTCACCACGAATCTTTACCTGCTTTACGAGATGATTCGCTTCGTTAATAGACGTGAGCTTATCAAACAATTGCTGGTACACTTTTCCATTTACAACCTGAATACCATCTCGCCCGTGCCAGCGAGGTCGAAGTTAATGAGGAATTTGATTTTGCCTAGCGGAAATACGGGATTGTCGACAAAATAAGTTGAACCCAACAGTCCGGCCTCTTCACCGGCAAATGCAATAAAACGGTAGTGTATTTCGGTTTGTGATGAGAGAAATATTGCGCCATTGACAACATCATCGCAACACCGCTTGCATTATCATTAGCACCCGGAAAAATTACTCCACTTCCCATCATTCCCAGGTGATCGTAGTGTGCTGTTATCACGATCAAAGAATCGTTGCTTGCTCCCTCCAGAAAGGCTAACACGTTTTGTGTCTCATGCTTTTTTAGCATCCGCGAATCTGCATTTACCTTCACCGAAGTGACGCGCTCACCTGCCGCGCTCGCGGTTACAGTGAAGCTTGGCCTGAGCTGTTCGGCCGCCACACTCCAGGTCAGCTTGTCGGTGGTGAGCACCATCGTGCCCGTCGCCGGATTGTCGTCGCTGTATTTTACAAAATTAATGAGATCGGCAAGCCGTTTTATTTTGATCGGTGTTGAACGAGGCTTTATCGTACGATTCGATCACAATAAATTTACCTTTCGACTTCTTCACCACCGGTATCCATTTCGCATCGTTGAGCAAATCGTTGGCCGACAGAGAAACTGCGTCGAACGAACCGGACACGGGACCCGAAGCTGGATCGATGATGAAGTCCACTCCGGGCACGAGTTTCTTTCCGTTGATAGTCAACTCCATCCTACCGGGAAAGGTGTTGACAGGAAATGTGAGTGGCTGGTAGTAATCGTTTCCAAATTTTTTAAGCTTCAACTTTTCAAACTCGGCAGCGATAAACGCGGCGGCTTTGCCATCGCCATTGTTGACATAACCCCGGCCGGCCATTTCGGCGGAAGCAAGCGTCGACACTACATGCTTTGCATATTCAATATCCTGGGCAAAAGAAAGGCCTTGTAGAAAAACAAGGCCTGTGAGTATAAGCGTTTTTATCATACTACTTCTTGAGAATGGTGAATTCGACGCGTCGGTTGTTGGCACGGCCGGCGTCGGTGTCGTTGCTGTCGATGGGTTTGCCCTCGCCGTACCCTTGCGCCGTCAGTCGGTACGAATCGATCCCCTGGCTGGCAAGATAGCTCACCACCGCTTCGGACCGGCCCTGCGACAGGCTGACGTTATACTCGTCGGATCCTTTGCTATCGGTATGGCCCGATATTTCAATTTCCACTGAAGGGTTCTGTTTCAGAAACTCAACCACTTTGTTTAGTTCAACAAATGATTCGGACTTGAGTGTAGTTTTGTCGAAGTCGAAATAAATATTTTTCAAACGCACCGTAACGCCCACTTCGATGGGCTGCAGATACATGTCCTTGATTACCGGTGTCACATCTTTGGAGTTGATCCATACGCTGTCGGTGGCATTGAGAAAACCTTCGGCCGATGCCGTGATCATGTACCAGCCCAGTTTCTCGATGCCTCTTTCGTATTTTCCTCCCGTTGCCGTAACGTTAACGCCGGTGGCCTTGTCACCTTTAAGCGCGATACTCAGCCTGGCCGTCATGAGCTGATCTGTTTTTTGATTGTACACATCGCCCGCGAGTATAAGCTTCTTTGGAACCGGCACCAGGTAAATATCCACAAGCAAAGCGGTGTCGCGCTCGAGCGCGGGTATTTTGCCGGTGACGGACTTGGCCTGATAGCCACTTGCAGTTACGTCGATGGTATAACCGTTGGTTTCGGGTATTTGCGATTCGAATTTTCCGTTCGCATCGGAAGTAAGCGACAAAGGATCTTTGTCATTCAGTTTAATGCCCACGGTCGCCGCCGGAATTATTTCTTTTGTTTTATCGTCGAACACCACGCCGCTGAGCATAAGCTTCAACTCCTTTGGTACAAGCACAAAGAGATCGAGGTTGCCGCCGTCGACGCGGCTGTTTGAGCGTGATACAAACACGTTACCGTTTTTGTCGACGGAGAAGTAGGCATCCATCGCGGCAGTGTTGATAGGCCGGCCAAGATTAACCGGCTCCGACCAGTTTTCCCACGTGTCGTCTTTGCGGGTCGTTTTGTAAATGTCGATTCCACCTTGTCTGCCTTCGCCAGGCCGCGCACTCGCATAGTACATCGCCTTCTGGTCGGGGGCTATAAAAGGCGCGAAATCGTCGAGGCTATGACTCAGCTTGAGTTTTGCGGGCACACTGTAGGAGCCATCACCCTGCGCATGGCTGATATAGAGATCGCTCAATGCACTGTTGTCGCGTTCGCTGAAATACATCACGATATGCTTCTTGTCGGCCGACATGCTTGCGCCGTAGAAGCGACCTTTGTTCATCTTATCGAAAGTTTTGACACTCAACTCTACCAGTCCTCCGCCTGACGAAACGAGCGAGAATCCTTTTTCATTTTTCGATCTACCTCCTTTAATGAACAGCGTGCCGTCGTCAAACACAGTGAACACCTGGTTGGAACGATGGTCGTTGAAAGGAGCGCCAAGGTGTTGCGCGGGGCTCCACTCGCCTTTGTCGTCTTTCTTCGACGTCCATATGTCCTGGCTCGCATCTTTACCGTAGGTGTTGTCGGGATGGTTGTCGACAAAAAAGTAAAGTGTGTTTCCATCCGGTGAAATGATGGGCGCGGCCTCGTGATAGTGCGTGTTTACCTGGGTACCCATCTTCACCAATTCGAAGCGCCCCGAATATTGCTGCGCGCGCAGCAGCGTGGCAAACATAAGGAAGAAAGAAAGCAGTACAACTGATCTCATAGGGGTGAGGTTGGTGTTATGTAAAATTAAATATTTTAAAAGTAATTAAGCCCGTGCCTGCGCGACAACGCCTGGAAATCGGTACTGTTTTCGGGCAAAAAACCAAAAAAGCTTACACGACAACCTTATTTGCGCAGAAAACTATTGAGGAGTGACGCCGAACAGCCCCCTGCCGCTCATAGAGAGGGTTGCGATAATAAGCAGAAGCGCCACTGTGTTGAGGATGAACAGTCGCCGGTGTTTCGCCTCATCGGATGCAAGGCGCTTGGATGAAACACGACCTATGGTTATCAGCGCCACAACGATCAGCATGGCAAAGACGTGCTCCACTGTCCAGTAACGCGTGGCCGCGTCCTTCATGGTGGTGTTGTCAAATCTCACCCACGGACTCACAAAGTACACGATGAAACCAACCACCAACTGCAAGTGCGTAAAGATGAGCAAGTAAAGACTCGCCCGGTT
>JAAURZ010000399.1 GCA_012031955.1 Bacteroidia bacterium | reverse complement strand
CCATCAAACTGGGCTTCAAAAAGGGTGTTATCGACCATTTTATCGAAAATTTTGGAAAAAAGACCAGAGACGAATTCAAGCGCCTGGCCCTTTCCGAATACATTTAGGCGCCCCGTTTGCGCATTTTCTGCCTATTTTGACGTTTCCTTTAGTTTTTTGATTAATTCTCCTAAATTTGCCGACTAATTTTTAAAGCCCGGCGGCGGGTAGGATTTGAAGGCATACAGTGTCAATATCATAGGCCTGAGCAACAAAGTCCATCATTTCGACTATGAGGTGGGGGACCGGTTCTTCAGCGAATTTGACGCTGGCTTGATCACCAAAGGCCAGTTCCAAGTGAATGTTGCGCTTAACAAGCACGAAACATTTATAGAGGTGGACTTCGGCATTACAGGCCACGCTACCCTTACCTGCGACCGCAGTCTTGACGAATTCGACCATCCGATCAAGGTGAATCGAAAGGTGATTTTCAAGTATGGCGACGAAACCCGGGAGATAACCGACGACGTGATGATGATAGATCGCGGCACGGTGAGCCTGGACCTGAGTCAATATATATATGAATTTATTGGCCTGGCCCTGCCGATGAAAAAACTTCACCCTCGCTTCAGTGAGGATGAAAATGGAGAGGACGAGATTATGTATTCCTCTAGCACACAAAGCGAAGAATCAACAACGCCCGAAGAGCCTGTTGACCCGCGCTGGGAAAAATTGAAAAAACTAAAATAAAAGGTAAACTACTATGCCGAATCCGAAACGCAAAACCTCGAAAACCCGAAGAGACAAGCGACGCACGCACTACAAGGCAACTGCCAAACAACTGGCGGTGTGCCCCACCACCGGAGAACATCACTTGCCGCACCGCGCCTTCTGGCTCGAAGGCAAACTGTACTTCAAGGGACAGGTGGTAATGGAAAAGGAAGTACTGGCGTAAGCGATGGCTTCATCAACTCTCAAATCGTGTCTTAATCCCTCAGCCGAGGCGCCGAAGACACATTTGGGACATCCGCCTCAAAGCGACTGCGGTCATTTTGATGGTGTATAATTTTTTGAATTTGACTTCATGCTCGATTTCAACGATCGGGCTTTTCTTTTTTATAGAAATTCTGACTTTTACGAGTCGAAAAACAAACGTATGAATAAACTCAGGGCAGCAATTACTGGTGTTGGAGGTTATGTTCCAGATTACATCCTCACCAACAAAGAGCTCGAAACCATGGTGGACACTTCCGACGAATGGATCACCACCCGAACAGGAATCAAAGAAAGACGCATACTTAAAGGTGAAGGACTGGGCACCTCCTACATGGGCACCAAAGCCGTGCAGGAGCTGCTGCACAAAACCAACACCGACCCCAAAGATGTAGAGTTGATCATCTGCGCCACAGTAACACCCGACATGCCATTTCCGGCCACGGCCAACCTGGTGGCCAGCGAAGTGGGAGCAACCAACGCTTTCAGCTACGACATCGCTGCAGCCTGCTCCGGATTTATCTTCGCGCTTACCACAGGTGCAAAGTTTATCGAGGCTGGCACTTACAAAAAAGTAATTGTAGTAGGCGGCGATAAAATGTCGTCTATCATTAACTATGAGGATCGCACTACATGCATCATCTTTGGCGACGGCGCCGGTGCAGTAATGCTCGAACCCACCACCGAAGACGTCGGAATAATTGACTCCATCCACCGGTCTGACGGCTCCGGCGTACAATACCTCAACATGCGCGGCGGCGGAAGCCAGATTCCCGCCTCACACGCGTCGGTAGATGCAAAGCTGCATTATGTGAAGCAAGAGGGCGCCACTGTTTTCAAATTTGCAGTCACAAACATGGCCGACATTTCTGTGAAGATCATGGAGCGCAACAACCTGCGGGGTGAGGATATCAAATGGCTGGTGCCCCACCAGGCCAACAAACGGATCATCGATGCAACAGCCGACCGCATGGGAATTACCGAAGACAAGATCATGATGAACATAGAAAGTACGGCAACACCACGGCCGGCACCATCCCGCTTTTGCTGTGGGACTACGAAAGGCAACTGAAGAAAGGAGACAACCTTATACTGTCAGCTTTTGGAGGTGGGTTTACCTGGGGCGCCGTGTATGTGCGCTGGGCATATTGACTTTTATTTCTTAGCTCATTTAATAACTTGCAAGCATTATTCAACTCTTAAATAATTAACGCGTTTATGGCAACCGTGTCTGATCTCAGTAAAGGCAATTATGTGCGCTACAACGGCGAAGTGATGCGAGTGGAAGAACTCGAACACCGCACGCCAGGAAACTTGCGAGCCTTCTACCAACTCAAACTCCGAAACATACGAAATGGAAAGCTCGCCGAAAACAGGTTCCGTCCCGGCGATGCCATGGAAATACTAAGAGTGGAAACAAAGGAATATCAGTACCTGTACCAGGATGGAGAAAGCCTTGTGTGCATGGACAATAATACATACGAACAGATATACATGGACAAAGTGCTGTTGGGCGATTCGGTTAAGTACATCAAGGAAGGTGTTACACTTTTGATCGCCTTCGAAGACGGCGCGCTGCCCATCACCGCCGAACCTCCGGCAAACGTAGTGATGCAGATTAGTTACACAGAGCCCGGGCTTGCAGGCGACACCGCCACCCGGACGCTAAAACCTGCCACACTTGAAAATGGCACCGAAATTCGTGTACCTTTATTCGTCAACACCGGCGACAACGTGAAGATCAACACCGCCACAGGCGAGTATATTGAACGCGTAAAATAAACCACACATGAGCAAGTCCCGATCTACAAAACCAGCAAAAAAGGCAGCAGCCCCGCGGGAGAAAACGAGTACTGCAGTATCAACCCCTACATCCATGAAGACAGCAGAAATCAGGGATCTGATCGACTTTATTTCCAAAACCGGATTGAATGAAGTCGACATTGAAACCAAAGAATTGAAACTTCATATCAAACGAGAACCCGACCAAAAGATACTGAAGTCATCAGCCCCAATGGTAGCGGCAGTGGCGCCAATGTCGGCAACAAGCGCGCCCGTAGCGCAGCTGAGGGCAGAAAAACAGGCAGCCGAAGGAGCACCGGCAACCACAAAAGGAGCAACAGAAATCAAGTCGCCGATGATCGGCACCTTCTATCGGTCTTCCAATCCCGACACACCCCCATTCGTTTCTGTAGGAGACAAAATCACCAAAGGTCAAACAGTATGCATCATTGAAGCCATGAAGCTGTTCAATGAAATTGAATCCGAAGTATCGGGCACCGTAGTAAAAGTGTTGGCAGACAACGCTTCGCCGGTAGAATACGACCAGGTGTTGTTCCTTGTTGAACCCGACTGAGTAGCCGGATCAGCATCCTATCATACACCTAAAACTGTTTTATTGTGTTTAAGAAAATACTTATTGCCAACCGTGGCGAAATCGCACTGAGGGTCATTCGCACCTGTAAAGAAATGGGCATTCGAACGGTGGCCGTCTACTCGACAGCCGATCGCGAAAGCCTTCACGTGCGCTTTGCCGACGAAGCTGTTTGTATCGGTGATGCGCCCAGCAAAAGCTCGTACCTGAACATTCCGCGTATCATCTCAGCCGCCGAGATTACCAACGCAGATGCCATTCATCCTGGCTATGGGTTGCTTTCCGAGAATCCGGAATTTGTGGATGCCTGCACGGCGGCGGGGATTGTGTTCATCGGCCCGAAAGCAGAGACGATGCGGGCGCTGGGTGACAAGGCGAGCGCACGCAAGGTTGCGGTGGCGGCGGGTGTTCCTGTTATTCCAGCGACGGAGGTGCTGGGCGATGACTTTGCGCTGATCGAGAAACAG
>JAAURZ010000398.1 GCA_012031955.1 Bacteroidia bacterium | reverse complement strand
GCGAGAATGCTGTACTATTTGTTTGATTATCTGGATAGTGAGTTTGACCTGGTGGGGGCCGGTGTATTTCAGTACATCTCCTTCCGCGCCGGCATGGCTGCATTCCTGTCTTTGCTTATCACCATTACGTTCGGCAAAAACCTGATTAGCTTCCTGCGCCGGAAACAAGTAGGAGAAGACATACGTGATCTTGGCCTGGAAGGGCAGATTCAGAAAAAAGGCACGCCTACCATGGGTGGCCTCATCATAATTGCAGCCATACTTATCCCGACGCTGTTGTTCGCCAAGCTGGACAACGTGTACGTGATACTCCTTATCACGGCAACCGTGTGGCTGGGCATCATCGGCTTCCTCGATGACTATATCAAGGTGTTCAAGAAAGACAAAGAAGGCCTTGCCGGCAGATTCAAGATTGTGGGGCAAGTGGGGCTTGGCCTCATCGTGGGCCTCACCCTGTACTTCAATCAGAATGTTGTAATTCGCGAAGTGAGTCCTGCGTCGCTGGCAAGCCTCAGCACCGCCGACCTGCAGGGGGAACTGGAAGAAAAAGTTGAGTTCAGAGATGTAAAGTCAACGAAAACCACTGTTCCATTTCTGAAGAACAACGAATTCGATTACCAAAGCCTTGTGCCCTTCCTGCCTGCTGACCTGACATGGATCATCTATGTAGGCGTAGTGATCGTGATCATCACCGCAGTTTCGAACGGTGCCAACATAACCGACGGCATCGATGGCCTGGCGGCCGGTACATCCGGCATCATCGGGTTGGCGCTTGCCATCTTTGCGTACCTCTCGGGCCGCATCGACTTTAGCAGCTACCTCAACATCATGTACATACCCAACCTGGGCGAGCTTGTGATCTTCTGTACGGCATTCGTGGGTGGTTGCCTTGGATTTCTTTGGTACAATGCGTACCCCGCGCAGGTCTTCATGGGCGACACCGGCAGCCTCACGCTCGGCGGTATCATCGCAGTAGTTGCGCTTGCAGTCAGAAAAGAGCTGTTGATTCCTTCGCTGTGCGGCATATTCCTCATCGAGAACCTCTCCGTGATCCTGCAGGTTTCTTATTTCAAGTACACCAGGAAGAAGTACGGTGAAGGTCGCCGCATTTTTCTGATGTCGCCGTTGCACCACCATTATCAGAAGAAGAAAATTCACGAGTCCAAAATCGTTACACGATTCTGGATAGTTGGAATCCTCTTGGCCATTCTTACACTAGCCACTTTGAAACTACGATGAAAGAGCGGGATAGGCCATATTGGGAGCAGGCGAGAGCGGAACAGGCGCAGCTTTGTTGGCTAAAGCCAAAGGATTTGATGTGTTTGTGTCAGATGCCGGTACGATCAAAGAAAAATACAAGGCCGAGTTAGTGTCTGCGAATATTCGTTTTGAAGAAGGTGGCCACACATTCACCGCGATTAGCGAAGCAGTCACTATCATCAAGAGTCCTGGCATTCCGGAAACCGCGGAAATCGTAAGGGCGCTCTTGAACATCAACAAAGTGATCATCGACGAGATCGAATTCGCCTTTCGCTATCTCAAAGGCAAAGTGGTGGCGATTACCGGTACCAATGGAAAAACAACCACGACGCTGCTCACCTACCACCTCATGAAGGAAAGCGGCCTCGATGTGGCATTGGCCGGCAACGTGGGCCAGAGCCTCGCGCGCCAGGTGGCGATTGCCGATCACGACTGGTATGTAATTGAGATAAGCAGTTTTCAACTGATGGTACGTTGACATTCAAACCGGACGTGGCAGTGCTACTCAATATCACGCCGGACCACATGGACCGCTACCAGGGCATGAAAGAGTACGTGAATTCGAAGTTCCGCATCATTGGCCGGATGACTGATAAACAGCACTTTATTTATTACGCCGACGATACGATTATTAAAAAGGCGGTTCAGCGTGTGCCCATCAAGCCCGTCAAGGTGCCCCTTACATTCGCCAACAGCCCGCGTCCGGGTACGGTTTTCTCTGATGGCAAACACATGCACTTCCAGTTGACCAAGAGTTTTAGCATAAGTCAGGATGAGACCACGCTGAAAGGGCCGCACAACATGATCAATACCATGGCAGCCGTGTCGGCCGCCATCTATGCGGGTGTTACAATAGATGCCATTCGTGCTGCGCTCAAGACATTCAAGAACGCGCCCCATCGCCTTGAACCCGTGGCAACAATTAAAGGCATTACGTTCATCAACGATTCAAAAGCCACCAACGTAGACGCAGTCGCTTATGCCCTCAAGAGTTTCAACCACCCCATCATCTGGATCGCCGGCGGTGTTGACAAAGGCAACAACTATGAACAGGTGGAACCGAGTGTGAGACGTTACGTGAAGGCCCTGGTTTGCCTTGGTAAGGATAATTCAAAACTGAAGACGCACTTCAAGCGACTGATTCCGAAAATCAGCGATACACACGACATCGAAGACTGCATAGTGGAAGCATTCCAGATGGCGGCTTGGGGCGACGTGGTTCTGCTGTCGCCGGCATGTGCCAGCTTCGATCTATTCAGGAACTACGAAGACCGCGGCGATAAATTCAGGCAGGCGGTGTTGAGAATGAAAGAGAAACTTGAACCGAGCAAAGTATGAAACAAGTGAAAGATTGGCTCGATAAACTATCTTCAGGGCGACCGTGTAATCTGGGGCGGTCATTTTTGCGCTGTCGCTCATCAGCGTTCTGGTCGTTTACAGTTCCATCGGTACGCTTGCCTACAAACGCATGGTAAGCCCCGAACGGCTGTTGATTACCCACACCTTCCATGTCCTCATCGGTCTAAGCGCCATTTGGTTTGCGCACCGCGTCGACTATCGCTACTACTCCAAGCTTTCAAAGCTGGGCATGTGGATAAGTATCCCCCTGCTGCTCTACACATTCAAATTCGGAACAACGATCAACGACGCCGCGCGGTGGATACAGATTCCTGTAATAAACACCTCGTTCCAGCCATCGGACTTTGCCAGCCTTGCACTCATTGTAAACCTGGCCAGCATGTTGTCCAAGCGCCAGCAGAACATCAACGACATCAAAGAGTCGCTCATTCCTATTCTATTCTGGTGCGGGCTCATTTGTGGTCTGATAGCGCTCACCAACATGTCGTCGGCCGTATTGCTGCTCATCACATGCATGCTCATCATGTTCATCGGCCGCGTGCCGGTAAAATACCTCACCATGTTGTTGTTTGTCGGCATCCTGTTCGGGTCAATAGCCTTCAAGTTCGGCGTGCGCGCGGCACCGTGGTGAGCAGGATAAATGATTTTGCCGGGTTCGTGCAAGGCACCAAGGAGCCGCAGTTCCAACTGAAGCAGGCGCTCATTGCAATTGCCGATGGTGGGGTTTTCGGCAAAGGGCCGGGCAACAGCGTGCAACGTAATATTCTGCCCAACCCGTTCGCAGATTTTATCTATGCCATCCTTATAGAGGAGTATGGCATGATCGGCGGCATCGTGGTGCTGTGTCTTTACCTGATACTGTTGCACCGGGGTATGAAAGTCGCCTACAACAGCGAGCGCGCCTTTGCGGGCCTGCTGTCCGCAGGTCTTTGCTTCGACCTCGTCTGCCAGGCCATGGTCAATATGGGAGTAGTGGTGGGGTTAGGTCCTATAACTGGCCAGCCGTTGCCACTGATATCCATGGGTGGCACGTCGATGGTTTTCACCGGCCTGGCAGTCGGCATCATACTCAGCGTGAGTCGTGGCGAGCAGGATGAAGCCTGGGCGAGCCAGAAAACGGATATGAAAGAAAATAGAAACATGACAACCAAAAGTTGGCTGCGTGAGCGCGACTGAAACACCATATCGTCTTATCATCAGCGGCGGCGGC
>JAAURZ010000397.1 GCA_012031955.1 Bacteroidia bacterium | reverse complement strand
CCGTGAGCGGCTTTGGCAATTTCAGACCGGCCGTCATGCGTGTATTGATGAATCCAGGTTTTATCGTTACCACGTGGACGCCCGCGGGAACCAACCGGTTTCGCATACCTGAAAGGTAGGCGGTAAACCCCGCCTTGGCGCTGCCGTAAAGGTAGTTGCTCTGCCTGCCACGTTCGCCGGCAACTGAGCTGATCCCAACAATAACGCCCTGCTTTCTGTTTTCAAAATCATTCGCCACCACATTGAGTACAGATACTGCGCCGGTAAAGTTGGCGTCAAGCACTTGCTTGCACGCGCTCCAATTCCGTGCGGATTCTGCCTGATCTCCCAGTAATCCAAACACGCAGATGACTACGTCCGGCTTCGGACTTAACTCCCCATAAAAGGCCGCATGTGAATCGAAGTCGGCGGCATCGAAGGGGTGAACAGTCACTTTGTTTTTGTATCGAATCGAAAGATCCTTTTCAATGGGCTGCAGCATTGCAGTATTTCTTCCGGCAAGCTGAATGTCATATTGATTTCTGGAAACTCGTGGGCGCAGGCAACAGCTACATCGCTGGTTGCGCCCAAAATCAGAACGTGAGGCATGGGTTTGTTTTAAAGTCGGCTGTAGCACGTAAACATAATAAAAATACAAGGCGCATGCTATGGGTGGTCTGGAGGGACCAGTCGGTTGTCGACAAGCCGGTTGTTGTATTGCTGGATAAACGCCTTTATGAAGGTCTCCATGTGATGCTGCACGCGAGGCATGGTACCGGCCAGGTTGTGTTTGATCATGATGTCGGTTTTGAAATTGTAAAGCCCCACGGTGCTTGCTCCGTCAAACTGAAGGAAGTAGTCGCCCATTGTAAGCTGGTATAAGTTGTCTTTAAAGTTGAATGCGAAGGGCGCGCGGCTGTCTCCAAAAACATTTCTGCCGAATGCGACGAAGTCCTGGTCAAAGTGCAGGTGGCCCATCACCGAGGGCATGATATCGATTTGTTGTGTGATGGTGCTGTCGAACGCCGCCAGGCTGTTGTCTCCTTTGAAATACATAATGGGTACCGAATAGAATCCGACAGGCGTTTTGAACTGATCGTAGTGAACGTTGGACGAGGTATGATCGGCGGTGATCACAAACAGGGTGTGATCGTACCAGGGCATCGCGGATACTTTCTTAAAAAACTGGCGCAAGGAATAGTCAGTGTATTCAATGCACTTTTGAATGGGCTCTGGTCCTCCCTTAAACTTATCGGCATATTCGTCAGGAACAATAAATGGGTGGTGAGACGATACCGAAAAGAATGCCGACACGAAGGGTTCCTGGAAGCCGCTTAGTTTGTCCGCGTAAAAACTCAGAAATTTTTCGTCCCAAATTCCCCACAGTCCGTCGAAGTCGTCGTCGTTGTTATATTCCGTCATGCCGTAATACGAATCAAAGCCCGACAAATTGGTAAATGCGCTGAATCCCATCGACCCGTTGGGAGCACCATGAAAGAAAGACGAACCATAACCCTTGCTTTTCAACAAACTGGCTACGCTATTCACATTGTTGCCAGAATAGGGTGTGAGCACATACGGAATACCCAGCGACGGAATACTGCAAACCACCGACGGCAGGCCGTCGATCGACTTTCTGCCATTAGCGAATGAATACTGAAACGCATGGCTGTGTTGCGCGAGCGAATCGAGGAAGGGCGTATAGCCTTTGTAGTTGCCCACCGTCGAGGTCTTTGTTGAACACCCCGAAAAACTCTTTGAAAAGCTTTCGAGAATAATTATTACCACGTTGTCGGGTCGAAACCCGGCGGTGTCGTGCGCTATGTGCTCGGGTGTAAACACAGTAGCCAATGAGTCGTCGGGCATGTAGGCAAGTCGCTGAATCTTCGTTTTCCCAAACGTGCGGATCACTGCGAAAGGTGTGTTGAGTACGATGTTCACATCCCTTGGTTCTTTCACATAGTCGCCGGCGTTGCTGAGTGTGATCGGGCGCGTACTATGCCTGAAGCCGCCGCGAATGCCGCCTACCATCAACCAGGCAACAAGGGGTATCACAGCTACACCCGTTGTGTAGTACAACAGCCGGTTGCGAAGTTGAGGGCCGTGCACCTTCGTTCTCCGGTAAAGTAAAACCATCAGCCAAACCAGCAAGCCCCAAAACAGTACGGCATACCAATAGTCGACAAGGAAGCGCAGCCACAGCGAACCCATGTTCTGTTCATTTTCAAACTGCTTGAAAACATCGGCCGTGGTTCGGCGCAGCGTGAACCGGTAGTAGATAAAGTCCGACACATTCATGGCCAGCGCCAGGCCGTTGGTGGTGAAGAACAAATATTTTAATGCCGCCTGGTACTTGTCGTTGAATCTGAAATCGAATGGAAGTATGCTGAACAAGATGAACAGGGCATTAAAATAGAGCAGGGTGGTGAGGTCGAAGCGCAACCCGCCCCACATCAGTCTCAAGAAATTAAAGACGGTCATGCCGGGAAAATAACTCACGTTAAACAGGTAGAAACCCACGCGGCATAAACCAAGCAACAGCATGACCAGCAGAAGCCTTAAGGCAAGGGACACATAGATATTTCCCCGGAATCGAAGGTCGTGTGGAAGCTTCAAGATGCTAATAACAGTTCACCGAATTAAAATGCGAAGTAAGCCAAAAATTACACATATTTAATGTTTGTTTGCACCTCAAGAGCCTCCAAAGTACGCTATGTACAAAACCCGGGTTTCAGCCACGTTTCGTCCCCGAAAAGCGCGAGTCATTCAATGGGTGCTGCCTCTTGTACTCACTGCGCTGACACCCATCGCAGCGCATGCCCAGAAAATTATAAGCACCGGCTTTTTCACAGGTCTTACCATACCCTTCACAATTGACGATGGCATCAGTAACGACCCCCGGTACCAGACGCGCTACGACATAAAGTGGGCACCCGTCGGCCTTCATGTAGGTATGGACATTGACGATTTTGGTTTTTTTGTAAGCCCAAGTTTCTTAAAAACAAGTCAGAACTTCTGGGTAATCAACACAGTTGGAGGCCAGATAGGAAAACGAAAAATCAATACACAATACATCAACTTCCCGCTTTCGGTGAAGGCCAAGATCATCGACCTCACTTTTTTCCGTCTCAGCGGCGTGGCCTCCGTTGGCGCGGGCTTTCTGATCAAAGGCACGGAGACGATAAGCCACGAACCGGGGAAGATGAATTTTCCCCTCTCTGCACTCCCCCACTTGCCCCCCGACTATACGCCCGACTACGATGGCGTGACCGTGCCCCAGGTTGATGACCTTGAAATCGTCGGCTCATCCGACTTCACCAGCATGCAACTCTTCGGATCGCTGGGCTTGCGCTCCGACTGGGATGTGGCCGACCACTTGCGTGTTTCGTTCGACCTGCGTGGCTACTACGGTTTTCTTGAAACGCGCAGCACCACCTATTTGAATCAACTGCAGTCTGACGGCGCATTGTACGACGTGTATGGCAAGCGGCGCGAGATTTTCGTTTACCTGACTGTTGGTGTTTCGCGTACGATGGAAATAGACAAGAAGGAGTCCAAGTTTCAAAAGCAGAAGTACAAAATGAAACGCCGGCGGCTACGGGGTTAAGACAGCGACATGGAAGAAGTTCGAAAAGCGTACGACCAGTGGGCGGCACAGTACGATGCGCAGGCAAATAAGACGCGCGACCTTGAGGCGATTGCGTTGCGTCAACTTGTGGCCACTATTACTTACGACGCATGCCTTGAACTTGGGGTGCGGCACCGGGCACCCGAGCTTCGTTATGAGCGCTTCGTTCACCAACCAAGTGCTGGCTCAACTCGAGCTCTGGGGGCACCACAAGAACTACAAGGTCGGC
>JAAURZ010000396.1 GCA_012031955.1 Bacteroidia bacterium | reverse complement strand
CCGAGTTCATCACCCTGTCCGACGGATCGACAAGTTTCTGCATCCAAGTTTCTCGACTCGTTTCTATTTCCGCCCGAGAAGCAATACAACTTTGTAGGCAAGCTGAGCGGCGGCGAAAAGAAGCGACTTCAATTGCTGAAAATGCTGGTCACGAATCCGAATTTCCTGATACTTGACGAGCCCACCAACGATTTTGACATCGACACCCTCAACGTGCTCGAAGACTTCCTGGAGAAGTTTACCGGATGCCTCCTGCTCGTGTCGCACGACCGGTACTTCATGGATCACCTGGTCGACCAGCTCTTCGTGTTTGAAGGTGATGGAAAAATCCGCCAGTTCAACGGCAACTACTCCGACTACCGCGAGTGGGTGGAAGAAAATGAGTCCACCCCGACAGTAGCAGCGGTGCCGGTCGCCGTACGTCACACCGCGGAACCGCAGAAGAAAAAGGCGTCATTTAAAGAAAAGCAAGAATACGAACGCCTGCAGAGCGAAATTGAAGCGCTCGAAAAGAAAAAAGACGACCTCACCGAACAATTCAACTCGGGCATCACCGACCACGTGGCCTTGCAGACTTTGTCGACCGACATACAAACCGTCGCATCCGCACTCGACGAGAAGACCATGCGGTGGCTGGAGTTGTCGGACCTGATAGCCGCCGGCTGACCGGCCGTTTCGATGGCTTTATAACCGTAGCAACATACTGATCGTCATGCGTGGTGTGTTTTGGCAACACGCGTGCACCCTCTTTAAATTTCCATCTGTTAATTCATGTATTTCTCGGGTGGATTTCAATTGAATAATTTTATATTACGGCCACAAAGATCCCGGAATTAACTATTCATTATTCTAAAATCAGGCAAACAAACTCTTGCTTATGTATCAAAACGCAGATGAGCAGCAGACCTACGATGCGATTGTGGTTGGCACAGGTATCAGTGGGGGATGGGCTGCAAAGGAGCTCACAGAAAAAGGACTGAAAACGCTCGTGCTTGAGCGTGGACGTATGGTCAAACACCCCGATTATCCGACGGCATCGCTGGACCCCTGGCAGTTGGACTATTCAGACCGCCCCACCCAGGAGGATTTGAAAAACAGTTCAAACAGGCCAGAACGGGGTACACCGTACGGCAATCGTCCAAGCACTGGTTTGTAAATGACCTGGAAAACCCGTACACCGAGACTAACCGATTCGACTGGATGCGCGGCTACCACGTGGGCGGCCGTTCCATCATGTGGGGGCGCCAAGCTACCGATGGAGCGACCTCGATTTCGAAGCGAACGCCAAAGACGGTATTGCCGTGGACTGGCCCATCCGATACAAGGACCTCGAACCCTGGTACGACTACGTGGAGACTTTCGCCGGCATAAGCGGCCAGGCCGAAGGACTGCCACAACTCCCCGACGGAAAATTCCTTCCGCCCATGGACCTGAACTGCGTGGAGGTTGAATTGAAAAAATCCATGAAGGATAAATTCGATCGCATGCTTACCATTGGCCGCGTGGCCCATGCCACGGCGCCGCTGGCACATAGTCCGCAGCGCGGCACCTGCCAATACAGGAACATGTGTATCCGCGGTTGTCCTTATGGCGGCTACTTCAGCAGCGTAAGCGCAACATTGCCCGCAGCCGAGAAGACAGGCAACATGACCTTGCGCCCCAACTCGATTGCCTACGAAATAATTTACGATGAGCAGAAGGGCAAAGCCACCGGCGTGCGCGTGCAAGACGCCGAAACCGGCGAGCAAAAAGAATTCAACGCAAATATCATTTTCCTGTGTGCCTCTACATTTGGCTCCACACAGATTTTGTTGAACTCAATCAGCAATCGATTTCCAAACGGATTGGGCAACGACAGCGGCGAACTCGGCTGCAACATCATGGACCACCACCTCAGCGTAGGCGCATCCGGCGACTGGGAAGGATTTGCCGATCAGTATTACTCGGGCCGCAGGGCCAACGGATTTTACATACCACGCTATCGCAACCTGGGCAAAGACAAGCGCGACTACCTGCGCGGCTTCGGCTATCAGGGTGGCGCGAGCCGCCAGGGCTGGTCAAGCCTGGTGCGCGAGATGTCGATCGGGGCACCGCTTAAAGAAGCGGCCGGCAAACCGGGCGGTTGGTCGATAGGCATGGGTGGCTTCGGAGAGATTTTGCCGTATCACGAAAACAAAGTCACGCTCAACAAAGACGTGAAGGATGTGCACGGCCTGCCCACGCTCACCTTTGACGCTACATTGAAAGACAACGAATACAAGATGCGCAAAGACATGGCTGCCGACGCTGCCGAAATGCTTGAGGCCGCAGGTGCCAAAAACGTGCGCACCTTCGATCGCGAGACCGGCATCGGCCTGGGCATCCACGAAATGGGAACGGCCAGAATGGGGAAAGACCCCAAAACCTCCGTGCTCAACAAGTGGAATCAACTGCACGCCTGCAAAAACGTGTTTGTAACCGATGGCTCCGCCATGACCTCGGCAGCCTGTGTGAACCCCTCGCTCACATACATGGCGCTAACAGCACGTGCCGTAGACTACGCTGTAAGTGAATTGAAAAACAAAACATTTAACCATATTGAACTAAACGCATATGGATCGCAGAGAAGCAATACGCAGAACAGCTTGGATGATGGGTGGCATCGTATCGGCGCCAGCCATCATGGGCGTTCTCAATGGCTGTACCGCCAAACCGACAATTAACTGGACGCCCGCCTTCTTTACTAAAGACCAGGGCATACTGGTGACGCAAGTGGCCGACATTATTATTCCAAAAACCGATACACCCGGCGCCGCCGACGTTGGCGTGCCCGACTTTATCGATAACCTGCTCAAGGATTGTTATGACAAGGAGGGACAAGACAAGTTCATCGCTGCGTTAAATGCCTTCGACGAAGGGCAAAATCGGCACATGGTGACGCGTTCATCGACTTGTCGCCGGAAGACCAGGCAGCGTACGTAACAGCCATGCATGAGGAAGCGCTGAAAGCCGAAGGAGGCGAGAGGCCTTTCATTATGCAGATGAAGGAGCTCACCATGCTGGGTTATTTTACCTCCGAAGCCGGGGCCACCCAGGTGCTGCAGTATGAAGCCGTTCCAGGCGCCTATCACGGTTGTATTCCATTGTCGGAGGCCGGCAACGGAAAAACGTGGGCGACCTCATAAAGATTCTTCTTTACCTATACCAAACCTCGAAAACGCCGGCTGAACTGCTGGCGTTTTCTGTTTGCAATCGGATTCGATAAACCTGTCGCACGGCAGCTTCTTGTTGGTGCCATAATTCGCTAATTTCACCTTACCAAAAGGACTGCCGAAAATGCGTTCGAAGAACCTCCTGTTTTATGTGCTGATGGTGAGTTTCTTCACCCTGCTTATTGTGTGGATGATTCGGCAGGGCGGAGCACTGGAGATCGCGCAATCGCACGACGTGCTCGGTGGGCCCGCAAAGCCGTCGACGACCTTTGTCGATGAACTCATACAAGGGCTACGGCATCCCATCGCCACCCTCATACTACAGATCGTCGCCATCCTGTTGGTCGCCCGTTTTTTCGGATCCTTCGCGTCACGATTCGGGCAGCCGGTAGTGGTGGGCGAAATACTGGCGGGCATCGTGCTCGGCCCGTCGTTGCTCGGCATGGTCGCACCGGGCCTCTCCGCTTTCATTTTTCCGGCAGCGTCGTTAGGCAACCTGCAGTTCCTGAGCCAGATGGGCCTCATCTTTTTATGTTCATCATCGGCATGGAGCTCGACGTGCGCGTGCTAAGAAGCAAGGCGCAAAACGCAGTGGTGGTAAGCCACACAGGCATCGTGGTACCTTACTTCCTCGGCATACTGCTCGC
>JAAURZ010000395.1 GCA_012031955.1 Bacteroidia bacterium | reverse complement strand
GCGTCACTTTATCCGAAACGTCCATGACGAGGTTCAGATATGGTTGCAACAATATGCCCGACACGCCGCCCGACGTGGTGGTTGCCAGGCACTCGGGGCAAAATACAGGACCGACGACGGGAAGCGTGTAATCGTAGTAGTTGTCGTTCGAGTAGCTTACGTTGGCGCCCAGGTCCAGCGACGACGTTTCTCCCAATCGATGGGTAAAACGGAAAAAGCCTGACAGTATCTGGCGATCGTAGGCATAGTCGTTGGTTACAATTTTCGAATCTTCTAGTTCCGCATCGCGGTCCTGCGATGAGCCGGAGTAGCTGACGCCGGCGGCAAGGTGACCACCGCCGATTACCTGCTCGTGGGTGACGCCAACAGCGCCGGCTTGCGCGGCGTAGTCTATGTTGTAGTAGTCTTTATCCTGCTCGCGGTCCGCTGTTTCTTTTGCATTGAATTTGTTGCTGCTCAATCCGCTCAATCCAAATATCGAAGTCTTCCCACCTTTCTTGTTTTGAAATGACAGGTTGAAAGAAAAATCCTGGGAGCTTATTGCTTCACCGCCAAAGTCGACGCCCATGGCGCTGAGCAGCCCCACGGTCGAGTAGCGATAGTTGGCCAGGTATGAGCTGCTTTTATTTTTCGACAGCGGTCCTTCAGCGGCAAGATCGAGGCCGATGAGGCTTGCCTGCGCGGTGTACTCGCGCTGTTCGCGGTTGCCGTCGCGCAACTGCATATCGATTACGCCAGCGGTGGCGTTTCCATACTGGGTGGGCAGCGCACCAAGCAGAAACTGCGTGCGGCCGAGCATTTGCGCGCTCAGTATGTTGACACCACCGCCATTCGCCGCCGGTTTATCGGACAGCGTTCCGGCATTTGACAGGTGGTTGGGGTTCACGATGTCGAGCCCGTTGAGCCGCCATAGCAAGCCGTTGGGTGAGTTGCCCCGCACTACGATGGCATTGTTTTGATCGCTGGCAGTTGCGACGCCCGGGTAGGATGTTGCCACGCGTACAGGGTCAAAGAAATTTAGCGGGCACGCGCGTGGTCTTTTCCATGGTGAGCACTTGCGTACCGGGCAGTGTTTGCGGCACGTCGGCCGTTACTGTTATCTCGGCGAGCTGTGTGGCGGCGCGCATCAGTGCAATGGTCACCGAGGTCTCTTTCCCGGCAATCACCAACACTTCCTGCTGCTGCGGCGCGTAACCGGTGTAGCTGATGCGCAGCCGGTAACGACCTACCGGTACTGATGCAATGTAAAAAGAGCCGTCGTCGGCCGTGGCCACGCGTCAGGCTGTCGGTGCCGGCGAGCACGATGGTGGCGCCGACAAGCGGCTGCTTTGTGTGGTCATCGTATACCGAGCCGCGTATGCGCTGAAAGATTTGCTGAGCGGTGGTGCCTGCTACGCAGAAGAAGACAAGTAGCGTTGAAAAAATGAGACGTCGCATCATGTTGTAGATATGATTTATTGAAAACAAACAGTGTCGGATGCAACACCCGACACTGTTTACTGAATGTTTTTGAGTCCTCTACTACAGAATTCCTTTCAGGTATTCGGCACCAGCTTGCACGCATTCAATGGAGGGATGCGAGTAAGTCTCCTGTTCTACATAGAAGTGCTTCATGCCTGACAGACCGGCCTTCGCGAAAATAGCTTTGAAGTCGATGGAACCTGAACCCACGTCGGCATTGCGCTTGCGGTCGGCCTTGTCCATGTCCTTTACGTGCCACTGTTCGAAGCGGCCGGGATATTTTCAAAGTACGCGAACGGGTCGAAGCCCGCGTACACTACCCAGAAGATGTCCATTTCCATACCTACCAGCTTCGGGTCGAGTTCCTTCAGCATGGTGTCGTACAGCACGGTGCCGTTTGCTTCTTTAAATTCGAAGTCGTGGTTGTGGTAGCCCATCCGAAGGCCGTACTTGTTGGCTATTTCGCCGGCTTTGTTGAGTTCTTCACACACTTTCATGATCGCCTCGGGCGAACGTTCCTGCTCTACAAGCCAGGGCATAACTACGTATTGCTGGCCCATCATTTTGGCGTCGGCCACAGTGCGCTCCCAGTCGCCGCGCACGATGTCCATCGTATAGTGGCCGCTTACGATGCGCATGCCAAGGCTCTTCACGTATTCGGCAAAATCCTTGGCTGTCATGCCGAAGATGTTGCCTGCGCGGTACCCGAATGTTTCGAGTTCGGTGTAGCCGAAGCTGGCCACCTGTTTGAGTACACCTTTAGGGTCTTTCATGATCACGTCGCGCAGCGAGTAAAGCTGAAGACCAATTTCTTTCTTTTCGGCCGCCGCTCTCAGGAAGGTGGGGATCGAAAAGGCGGCAGCCGCTGCAAAGGCGGCTGTCTGCACAAATTCTCTTCTGTTCATGGGTTCAAAGGTTTATTTGTTGGTCAATGTCAATTGCTGGAAGAAGAACAACGTTTTGTCGCCAACGCCAGGGTTCACGAATACGACGTACAGTTTATGAACGCCTTCGGTTGGCGTGAGTGCCACGGGCGACGTTATGACATCGACGCCGGGATAGGGCGACCTGTGGTCGGCTTTGGAGAAATCGGTGGTGCCGATCACCTTCCCGTCCGGGGCATCAAGGCGCAGTTCGACGGAACCGCCCGCCGCGTCGCCAAATTTGGTGACTGTCGCCATCACCGTTTTCACGCCCGTGAGGTCTATGTTGTTATAAAGTGCGTATCCTCCGTTCTTCACCTGGTCGAGATAGATGAATCCCTGGTTGCTGGCCTTCACCGCCTTCGACACTTCGTCGGCCTGATCGGCGCGCAACATCGGCGCACGCAGCACCACTGAACCTGTACCCGACAGCGAGGGCACGTTGTCCACTGCTTTGTCGGCGTAGCTTGCTTTCAGTACGTAAGCACCCACTTGCCTGGCCTCGGGTGTCACATTGCCGCTGAGCGGCAGCGAGGTGCTGCTTTTCTTGTTGGTGAGGGAGAAGATATAGTCCACCATCTTCTTGGCATCGTCGACGGATATTTGCGGGTGCGCCGCCATTTCGGTGGTGCCCCATACGCCGGCTCCGCCTTTTATGATCTTGGCCGCCAGGTAGTCTGACGAGCCGCGCTGTCCTTTGTACTTGTTGGCGACGTCGAGGTAGGCAGGACCTGCTGATTTCTTATCGATGAGGTGACATGACTTGCAGTCGCTTTCGTCCATCAGCACTTTGCCCGGCAGGTCGGCGGTTGGCATTTTGTGACCTTTGTTCAATTTTGGTGTACGTCAAATCCTTCCAGGTAATCGAACGTCACGATAACGTCAGCCGCATTGATGCCGCTGGTTGTGGTTCCATCTTCTTTGTCGCTTACCACCACCGCATAGTGTACGGGGGTTTGCGGGAAGAAGAAGCTCTTGTTGCCTTGTGTGATTTCCACTTTCACTTCTGGCGGCGCGTTGCCGGCGACGATCTGGATGGTGGCCGAGTTGCTGAGCCCGTTGTTGTCGGTTGCGGTGAGTTTTGGATTGTACACACCGGGTTTGTCGAAAGTAACGGCGAAACTGCCATCGCCCTGGTATTTCTTGCCGTCCACTTCAAGTTCATATGTGAGCTTGTCGCCGGTGTCGTAGTCCATGCTGCCGTCGGCGGTGAAGTTGACGGCGAGGGGCACAGCGCCCGAGCGTTTGTCGGCGTCGAGCGCCACCACGGGCGCGCGGTTGCCGGGGTTGTAGTCGATGCGCACGAGACGCGCGTCAAGGTTTTGTGCGAACCACTGTGTGCCGTATTCGAGCATATACAGTTTGCCGTCGGGCCCAAACTGCATGTCCATGATGTTGTTGAACTTGGTGTTCTCCATAAAGGGTTCCATGTCCACAATTTTGCCTTCGCCATCGAGCGAC
>JAAURZ010000394.1 GCA_012031955.1 Bacteroidia bacterium | reverse complement strand
GTGCCAAAGTGCACCACGGGCGGTCCAGCTTTGATAGCTCTGATCTCTGCTTTTTCTAGGGGTCTGTTGCCCCCGCTCTCCTTACTTAGTGTCTCCTGCAGAAGTGGAATTCTCTTGGCGATACTTCGTTGCAGGCTGGACCGGAGCGGGTCACCCGCAACAAGGGAACCGATCTGACACACACCTGGCGCACAGGAATTCTCCTCAGCACATCAGGTGCAAGGCCCTTTGTTGGAGTATATGTCGCTGGCATGTTGTTGGTTGCTAGCCAGAGCGCATCAACTCGCTTGCTCACCCCAGGGTCAAACTCATTCATGTCTTCAACTTTTACTATCCCGAAGTCATCTTCTGGATGCTTGAGCTTCGCCGCCTGAGATTTCAGACCTGGGACACGGACGTGCGCTTGGGTTGTACATTGCGGCTAGACAACTTGCCAGGACTGCCTTGGATGGCGAGTGTCTGGCCAAACTGCTGTCGGAAGTACCGACAGTGGGTTGTCACACTCACCATGTACATGAACTGTATGTATGTTGCTCGACAAGTCGACCATGCTCTGTGTGAACAGATACATGTACCTTGCCATGATGCATCCCCAAAGACTTGGGCTTGTACGAGATGTCGAAGGCTGCGGTGGCCTCAGCAGGGATGGTACCATGTTTTGGTTGCACATGGAAGAACGCTGGAAGGCTTCGAATACAGAACCATAAGGGCAAGGCCTTTGCACGGTTCTTCATTGAGAACTGCAGCTGATGCACTTTGGAGGTAGCAGTGTCAGCAAAGTGCAACAGAGATGGAGAGAGTTCTGCAACGTTGTACACACACTTGCCTTTCAGGGGAAGACGCGACACACGTTTTGTTTCGGCTGCAAACTCAATGACAGCAGTGTAGTTGTGTAAGTCTGTGCCAGTCTGCAGGCTTGAAGAAAACCCCTTGTGCACAGCAGAGTGTACAGGAGTGTATACTATCTTCAATGGTACCTTCTGAAACGCAGGAATCTGCACATGTGTAGGATGCACACTGAACGGTGCTGTAGATGCTGCAGCGAGAGCTTGTGCTCGTGCACGGGCAGCTGCAACAAAGCTGGCATATGGATTGTCGCCCTCAATCATGTCACCATCCGCACCAGGTGCAGCAGCTTTCATGGTGGCTGCAGAGCCAAGTATGAGCGTGCACATGGGATACTCCATGCCTCCGTCGCCGCCCTGTATGATGGAATAGGTATCGAACGGATACTTGCCGAATTTCTGATTCATCAGTTGGAATGTCTTAACGGCAATTCCCTGCAACGGCTTCCATACGGTCTTCAGTTTCTCTGTGTTCTGATAGAAGAAATGTAACTCGGGTCCGTTGGGTACAAGCGCGATGTCGTGCGCATAGTCAGGATCGGCCGCCCACGCGAAATCGTGCACGTTCTTCGCCACGAAATGCCATGTGAGATCGCTGTTTGATTTTTTTACACTTGTGCCTTTCTTTTCATAACCATGGCCGATGGCTTCGGGGTTTTGCAGCTTGCCCGTGCCGCCGATAACGTATGTCGGATCGATGGTGATGTTCACGTCGTAGTCGCCCCACACACCGTGGAACTCGCGCGCTACATACGGATTGATGTGCCATCCCTGGTGATCGTACTCGGCGAGCTTGGGATACCATTGCGTCATGGAGTAGGAGATGCCCTCTTTGTTGTCGCGTCCGCTGCGCCGTATTTGCAATGGCACCTGCGATTCGAACGTCATGTCGAAGGTTGTTTTTGATTTGGGCATCATTGGCTTGGCCAGCGTCACTTCCATCACGGTACCGTCGACGCTCCATGTCACTTCCTTTCCGTCCTGTGTTAGCGTACTTATTTTCTGATAGCCGGTCTCTTTTTCGCTGAGCTTCGAAATGCGGTCAGTCACACGCCCGTCGGGGTCGGCAATGCTGCGCGAGCGCACGTCCATCATGGAGTTAGGCTGAAAGGCGTTGAAGTAGAGATGATAGTATACCGTTCTCAGGGTGTCGTTCGATTCGTTGTAGTAGGTGAGGGTCTGCTTTCCTTGCACACGGTGGGTCTTCACATCGAGTTTCACATCCATTTTGTACTCCACGCGTTGCTGCCAACGGTAGTCCTGCGCCGTGGCTGCGGCGAAGAAAGCCAGAAATAAGCTCAGACAAAGGCTTCTCATAGGTCTCTTGGTTTTTAGGAAGGGGGGCAAAATAAGGCAACCCCCGATTTTTACCAAAGCTTTTTATTTGATCTGAACTGGAGGTAATATGACAGGCTGGCACTCAGGAATCCGGACTCGGAGAGGGTAAGCGGTTCGCCCGGCAGCGCCTTTGGGAATGTTGTACGTGTATGCGACCATCAGGCTCCAGTCGTGGTACGTGACGGACAGCGGTATGGTGATGGCGTAGTTCATTACGCCGAATTCACTGTGTTCAATAATGTCGTAGGGCAGTTCTCCAAGGATAATACGGCGAATGATTCGCGAAGTGTTTCGGGGTATCGTATTTCAGTGATGGTCTCATTTCCCAGAAGCATGTAAAACGTGGGTGTAACCGCAATGCGGTCGATGCCCCATAGCTTGTGTTTCTGTAGAGTGGCGCTGATGCCGGGAAGAATTCTATGAGCGGTCTGGTCGCCAAAGTAGAAGGAGTAGCTCACTGAAAGCGAAAAAGGCTTTACGTCCAATATTGGCGTAACTGATAATGTGTTGTTGTAGGGAATATAATTGTCGTTGTCTGTGCCGTGGTACCAGTAGCGATCGTAGCCTGCCATGGCGGTGAAATGTTTCGAGAACACGCGCATGTAACCGACCGAGGTGACGGTGAGATAGTAGTGCGGGACAAAATCCTGACTCCAGTATCCGGATACATCGGCGTAGGCGCCCGACTTGTGGTAATAGGTAAGGGAAGGAGTGAGTCCAAATTGCTCGATGCCAAGTGTGCGGCCGTTGGACAACACGTTGCTGTTGTAGCTTAGCCTTACCGCGAGCTGCGACCCAAGCGGATCGTCCATCGAGAGCAGGCTGTCGATAAGTGTAAAGATGTTGAGGGAATCTGTGTATGAAAGTACCGACTGCGCAGAAAGAGTATCAGTCTCCTGCGCCGACGCGGGGAGCAAGGAGACTGTGCTGATCAAAGCCAACAAGCAGCCTTTAAGACGCATGCATGTGGGTCTTAGTTATTGCGCTGCTGCAGTTTTTGCTGAGACCGGTCGCGCAGTTGCTGGCGGCGGTCCTGCTGGAGTTGGCGTTGTTGAATCTGACGGAGAATGAGTACCCGGAAATCATTTTCAGCTTGTCGCAGCGAAGTTAGCTTTTGTGCTGAAATAACTTGTAACAGCCGGGCGGAATAAGTCTTTTCCAGGTCCAGTTCCTGCTGCTTCATGCGCAGGCGCAGGTCTACGAGCGCACGATCGTTCTCCTCCGTGGTCTTGTTCGGGTCGGGGTTGCGGCGGGTGGTGTTGAACTCCTTGTGCAATTCATCCCGCTTCTCCGAAAATTCGCGGTATATGGGCCAGAATTTTTCAGCTTCTTCCGGCGTAAGGCCGAGTCGTTCGGTAATGTAGGCCGCTCTTGCCGCGTTAATCTTGTCGCGCACTTTAGGGTCTTGCGGCACAGGGTCTTCATCTTGCGCCCACAAAGGCAGGGCAACCACGCTGAAGAGTACCAGGAGTATCCAATATCTTTTCATCTGTTAATAATTGACATTAATGGACATATGGAATTCGCATCTTGAGAGTTTTTACCTAAAGGGTCGTTGCAATTAACATCCCGCTGGGTATAGTTTTCTTTATGCTCATTTCATCTGTAGTAATTGTTTTGAGTCATGTGGAATAGCCAGCCTGTTAGCATTTGGTGTAGTGAGCA
>JAAURZ010000393.1 GCA_012031955.1 Bacteroidia bacterium | reverse complement strand
CGGTGAATAAGAAAGCCCCCGGCGCGCGTTACCTTTGTATTCCAGATGAAAACATCCAGGCCCATTCTCACTATTGCACTCATGGTCACAAGCCTTGTATTGCTGCTGGTGCTGCAGGCTTTCTGGCTGCGCAGTTCTTACGAGAAGGCGTACTTGGATTTCAACCGCGAGGCCAACGGCGTGTTTCGCTCAGTCGTGACCGGCATGCGCGACTCGCTGGTATTGAAACACCTCGAACCCGTGAACGCAGGCATCTGGGAGGCTGGCGCAGGTATCCCTCGTGGCGCGGATTCGCTGCAACTGCGTGCCGACAGCACGCCTTATTCGCGCATTCAAATTTACATACAGGGAACGACCCGCGACTCGGTGCCGCGCGATGTAATCAGGACTTTGGTGCCTCGGGTAAACCAGGCCACTTTCGAAAGTAGTTCGAACAAAACATTCGTGCTGCGCATGGAGGATGACACACTGCATGCAGACAGTGTGAAGGTTCACTTCGAAGCAGGCCTCAGCCGCGCGGGGTTTAATAATGCAGTGACCATACACCAGCAGTCAATGCCGCCTCCGCTCGCCATGGCCCGGCGCAAGGAACAGGCCATGACAGCCATCCGGAAGCGCGGCTTATCCTTGATGCTCGATCACGATTTCGATCGGCCGATTGCCAACGTATTTGCCGACACGGTTGCGCTGGAGTCGGTGCGCGTCAACCCGATGAAACGCTACGGCGCCACGCTCGCCGGTGTGCGCGGCGTGTTGTTGAGAGAAATCACGCCACAGATATTCTTCTCCTTGTTCCTCACTTCCATTATCACCATCGCCTTCATCGTGATGTACCGCAACATACGGTCGCAACAGAAGCTCATGGAGATCAAGAACGACTTTATTCGCAATGTGACCCATGAACTTAAAACACCGGTAGCCACCGTGAGTGTGGCGATTGAAGCCCTGAAAAATTTTCACGCCATGGATAAGCCCGAGCTTACGCGCGAATACCTCGACATCGCGCAGAACGAGCTCAACCGGCTCGCGCTCATGACAGACAAGATTTTGAAAACATCAATTTTTGAGACCGGCAAGGTGGAGGTGAAGAAAGAGTTGTTCGACCTCGACCAAATCATTGAGCAAGTGCTCGCCTCGATGAAGGTGGTGTTTGAAAAGCGAGGGGCCAAGGTCACTTACGATCGATCGGGCTCCGATTTCAAAATGGAGGGGGGGCTTATTCACGTCACCAACGTGGTATACAACCTGATTGACAATGCGTTGAAATACAGCCCGGCGGCGCCTGTTATTCACCTGCATCTGAGCAACTCGCCCGAACGTCTTACGTTGTCGGTCACCGACGCCGGCGCAGGCATCGAAGAAGCGTATCACAAGAAAATATTTGAGAAATTTTTCCGCATTCCCACCGGCGATGTTCACAACACCAAAGGCTACGGTCTGGGGCTCAACTATGTGCTGTCGGTGGTGAAGAGCCATGAAGGTTCGATAACGGTGAACAGCAAAGTGGGCGAAGGAAGCACCTTCACCGTCGTATTACCGAAACAAACGCAGCAAAAGGCATGACGAAGGTGAGCGTGCTGTACGTGGAAGATGAACCATTCCTGGGACGCATCGTAAAAGAAAGTCTCGAAAGCCGCGACTTCGACGTGCACATGGTGAACGACGGCGCCGATGTGATCAAAGCGTTTGAAGCACAGCAGCCCGACATTTGTGTACTCGACATTATGCTGCCGGGCAAAGACGGTTACACCCTTGCGGGGGAAATACGCAACCGGAGAGCGCACACGCCTATCATTTTTGTAACCGCGAAAACACACACGGAAGATCTGCTGAAAGGATTTGAGGTGGGCGGCAACGACTACCTTCGCAAGCCGTTCAGCATGGAGGAATTAATTGTACGCATTCAAAACCTCATTCAGATCACGAAGCAGAAAAATGCAGAGAGTGAGTCGGTGAAGATCGGCAACTTTGAATTCGCACCGCTGCGCTATGAACTTCGAAACAACGGCAACGTAAAAAAATTGTCGCACCGCGAGTCAACTTTACTGCAAATGCTGGTGGAAAATCGCAACGCAACGGTTTACCGGAAAGACATACTGATGCGGCTTTGGGGCGATGATTCGTTCTTCAACTCCAGGAACCTGGATGTGTATATCACTAAGCTGCGCGACTACCTGAAAGACGACCCGTCCATCGAGATCATTACCATAAAAGGAGTGGGCTATCATTTTGCCGCATAAAAAAGAACCGGGATAGAACTCGATCACTACCCCGGCTCAACCTAACCTAAACCACAAAAAAATTTATTTCTTTTCAACCACACCGGTGGTGAGGTTTACGGCAAACTTCGTGCCCTTTACATTCAAAGTCGCTGTGGCTGTGCCATCGAAAGTTACCGTGCCGGTGTAGGAGTAACTTCCTTTACCTGCCACAGTGCCTTCAATATTCACAGTCACAGTTCCGCTTGCAAGTTTGTGTGTTGCCTTCTCAACGGCCACGTCGTCGACAGTCACGTCAACGCTTCCGCTGCCCGATTTCGGTTCATCGTCCTTCCACTCGAAAGACCCGCTACGCTTGTAGTAGCCGTTCATGCTGAAGTTGTCTGCTTCCGCCTCAAGGCCCTCGACTGTAAGCTCACTGGTACCAGTATGTTCTGTGGTTAATTGGGGTCCGTCAAACATTCCGCTATAGCTGAGATTCACCTTCATGGAAGTCGGCACATCATCGCCATTGCAGGCTAACAAAAACTTATAGCTGAAATCGTAGCTGAACTGAACAACTGAACCAATGGGGCTGGCACCGGAGAGCGACAGGTTTTGCGAAAACCCGCATTCTTGTATTCTGCCACCCGAGCTCGAACCGACCGCATCTGAAGTTACTTCGGCCGATTGATCAAATACCGACGCCACTCCGGAAGAATTGGACGCAACCGAAGTTGCCATTATCTCCGCTGCTTCTTCCGTCGTTATTGCCTGCGGCTTTTCCGAATCGTCATCGCAAGCCACCACGGCGCCCGTCAGTATTGTCGATAAAAGTATTCTATTAATTATCTTCATAAGGTAATAGTTGGTTACAGCAGTAGTAACGACTAACACGTCCATCAATTTGCGTGAAATCAATCAACTGCCGGATAGCACAATGAGAAGCTAAAATTCAGGGTCGGAATACAGCCTAGTTGCTAACGAGGCATTTTTGCCACAGCCTATTGAAAAGAAAGTGGGACCTGAGGGATTCGAACCCTCGACCCCTACCCTGTCAAGGTAGTGCTCTAAACCAGCTGAGCTAAGGCCCCGTAAATTTTGGATGAGCAAGTAACACAATTTTTAAATTTTAATATTTCTTCCGATTTGCTTTTTTTACTCTATGGACGCAACCTACTGGATAGACAACCTTCAGCTACAGCCTCACCCCGAGGGCGGCTTCTACAGCGAAACTTACAGGTCGGCCACGACCAGCGCATTGCCGCAAGGTTTTGACGGCACAAGAAGTTTTAGCACGGCCATCTATTTTCTTTTGCGGCAACAGGACCGCTCTGTCTTTCATCGCATCAAATCAGATGAGGTATGGCACCGCTACGCCGGTGGCTCGCTCACCTTGTACGTGCTCACCGCCCGTGGCCTCACAACGCATGTGTTGGGCGATCAGCTTGAAAACGGAGAGCGGCCGCAGGTGGTCATTCCCGCAGGTTCGTGGTTTGGTGCCATGGTAAACGACCCGCATGCCTATGTGCTTTCGGGTTGTACTGTTTCGCCCGGATTTGATTTCAGAGATTTTGAAATGGCCGACCGGCAAACGCTGATCGGCCAATATCCTGATCATGTCGATATCATCACCCGGCTTACTTGAAAATCAGGCGGC
>JAAURZ010000392.1 GCA_012031955.1 Bacteroidia bacterium | reverse complement strand
GACTGCACGATGGCACTCGCTCACCATATTGGAACCGGTAGGTGACGCGTGCGTCCACACGTGCTGTAGACTTGGCTTGCACGCACTTACTACCTTGCAGGCGTGTCAGTGGCATCGTCATAGTTTACTGCAGAAGCGATATCTAAACATTTGTTATTTTGTTGCTGAAACGCGCTTGTGGCCCAAGTGTGCTCGTTCTACGGACAGTGCGACAGACTGTTGTCCTATGCGCTAGCTGTGCGTTGGTCTCAGCTGGTAGGAATGAATAGGTGAGCCGTGGTGTTTTTTGTGCATCTCAGTGCTATTGGACGTAAGTAGCTGTAGGAAAGGCAGACGCGATGGGTGCCACAGGTTACAACTTGTTCTTGATCATCGTGACGCCGGCCGACCTTTGCAATACCGGCAGATTGGGATCGACTAAAAACTTGACGGCATCGTGGGGCACATAGTCAACCAGACCTGCCGCCGGGTACACGGCCATCGAAGTGCCTACGATGATAAATACTTCCGCCTCAGCGGCTATGCGCGCCGCGACTTCTATCATGGCACCATCTCACCAAACCATACGATGTTGGGGCGTAGCTGGCTCCCCTTTTCGCACACGTCACCCAGTTTAAGTTCGTAGCCATTGATGGGGTACACAAGTTGCTCGTCGAGCGTGCTGCGCGACTCGAAGAGGCTGCCGTGTAAATGAATCACCCTTGTGGAGCCCGCGCGTTCATGCAGGTTATCGACGTTTTGAGTAACCACAGTTACATCGAATGCATCTTCCAACTCCGCGAGTACATGGTGCCCACGGTTTGGCAACACGTCAAGCGCTTTCTTTCTGCGTTGATTGTAAAAATCCAAAACCAGACCGGGGTTTCGGTACCAACCCTCAGGTGTGGCCACCTCGTTTACGTCGAATCCCTCCCACAGACCATCAGCGTCTCTGAAGGTGGGAATGCCGCTTTCGGCGCTGATGCCAGCGCCCGACAACACAACCAGTTTCTTTTTTTCAAGAGTTAATTCATTGTTAGCATAAGAATACGTGCAATCGTCCCTTACAATCGATTCCCGGAAAAACCAGTACTGAGCCTATAAAAAAACCCCGGGCAAGCCGGGGTTCTAAGATAATGAATCAGTGTATGAATTGTTACGATTTCTTCTTTCGCACAAAACCACGGCCCTTCTTCTCGGGCGCGTTTTCAACCAGCGTGAGGCACTCTTGCAAAGTGAGGTCCTTCGGCTCCTTGTCTTTCGGTATCTTCACGTTCTTCTTTCCTGCCTTGATGTATGGACCATAGCGACCGTTGAGTACCTGGATGTCCGGGTTCTCGTCGAACAACTTGATGGTTTTGTTTGCATCGGCTACGCGCTTTGCCTGAATCAGTTCCACGGCGCGATCGAAACTAATCGTATAGGGGTCGTCGGTTTTGGGAATAGAGACAAACTTCTTATCGTGCAGCACATAAGGGCCGAACCGGCCGATGTTGATCACCACGGGTTTCTCCTCGAAGTCGCCCAACTCACGCGGCAGCTTGAATAATTCAAGGGCATCTTCGAGTGAGATGCTTTCGATGAACTGTCCCGGCCGCAAGCTTGCAAACTTCGGTTTCTCGGTAGTACCATTGTCGTCGGGGTTCTCCCCTATTTGAACGTAAGCGCCAAACTTTCCCAGTTTGGCGTATACGTTTTTGCCCGTTTTCGGATCAACACCTAGTTCTTTTGATCGGCCCACCGACGATCGCTCTACCTGCTCGGTTGTTTTTACTTTCTTGTGAAAGGGGCGATAAAAATTATCGATCATCCGCTTCCACTGAAGTTTGCCCCTGGCAATTTCATCGAACTCCTGTTCGATCTCCGACGTGAATGAATAGTCGGTAATATCCGGAAAGTGTTCAACGAGAAAATCGTTTACCACCATGGCGGTGTTAGTGGGAAACAACTTATTCTTTTCGGCGCCGGTAATTTCCGTTGCCTGCGTTTTATCTATTTTATCTTTTTTCAGTCGAAATACTTTGTAAGCCCGCTCGGTGCCTTCGCGCGTCTCTTTCTCCACGTATCCACGCTTCTGTATAGTGGAAATAGTTGGGGCGTACGTCGACGGTCTGCCGATACCCATTTCTTCGAGTTTCTTCACGAGGCTCGCTTCCGTGTATCGCGGCGGATGGCGTGTGAATGTTTGCCGGGCAACTAGCTCTTCCAGCTTCAGGTCTTGTCCTATTTCCAATGGCGGCAGCACTTTGCTGTTCTCCTCTTCTTCCTCTTCGTCGGCCGACTCCATGTACACTTTGAGAAAGCCTTCGAACTTGACTACTTCGCCGGTGGCAATAAGTTTGCGCGGGTCGGTGGATATGCTGATGGTGGCGGTCGTCTTTTCAAGTTCAGCGTCGGCCATCTGCGAGGCGATGGCGCGTTTCCAGATAAGGTCATACAACCTGCTGCCGTTGCGGTCCATGCCCGGGTCGTTCACTGAAAAATCCGTGGGCCTGATGGCTTCGTGCGCTTCCTGCGCGCTCGACGACTTTGTTTTGTATTGCCGGTTCTGAACAAATTCTTTTCCATAGGCAGTAGTTATTTGCGCGGTAGCACCCTTTACGGCCTCATCAGAAAGGTTAACGGAGTCGGTACGCATGTAGCTTATCTTACCGGCTTCATATAGCTTTTGCGCCACCGTCATGGTTTGCAACACGGAGAAACCCAGCTTGCGAGCCGCCTCCTGCTGCATGGTGGAAGTCGTGAATGGAGGTGCAGGGCTTCGCCTCGATGGCTTGGTTTGCAAGTCTTCGATGTTGAATGAAGCTCCTTTGCAAGCTTCGAGAAACGCGAGTGCATCCTCTTCGGCATCAAACCTCTCGGGCAGTTCGGCAGCGAGTTGCTTGCCATTGCCCAGGTCGAAGATCGCGTTTATCTTGAACGACGACTTGGTATCGAACTCTGCAATCTCTCTTTCACGCTCCACTACCAGCCGCACTGCCACTGACTGCACGCGTCCGGCGGACAGTCCTGTTTTAATTTTTTTCCAAAGAATGGGCGACAGCTCGTAGCCCACGAGCCTGTCGAGCACACGACGTGCCTGCTGTGCATTCACCAGGTCGATGTCGATGCCTCTCGGGCTTTGAAGCGCATTCAGGATGGCATTCTTGGTGATCTCCGTGAAAACGATACGACGCGTTTTTGAATCATCAAGGTCCAACACCTCTTTCAAATGCCACGATATCGCCTCCCCTTCACGGTCTTCATCACTCGCCAGGTAAACCATCTCGGCATCCTGGGCAAGCTTTCTTAGTTTCTCAATTACTTCTTTTTGTCAGGACTAACCTCATAAGTCGGCTCGTAGTGATTGTCAATGTCAATCGCCCCTCCTCCTTTTGGCAGATCGCGAATGTGCCCCATGCTGGATGCAACGCGAAAATCCTTTCCCAAATACCCTTCAATGGTCTTTGCTTTGGCCGGCGATTCAACGATTACTAGGTTTTTTGACATGATTTTATGTTAACTCAAGGGCTTCAAATATCTGGATTTTTTAAAAATCAAATTCGCACGCTAATATTGACGTTGTTCTTACATTGGAACAGTTAAATTAACCGGTTGTTTTATGGGCAAATTCCTTTACTTGTTGCGTCACAGCCAAAGTGCTGACAAACAGCCAGGTCAGCCGGATAAAGAGCGCGAGTTAACGCCGGCAGGCATCAAAGAAGCGCTGTTAATTGGAGCCTTTTTAAATAAAGAAAATATTTCTGTCGACGTCATCTTTACAAGCACTGCATCGCGCGCGCGAGCTACCGCACAACTTGTTACCGACATTGTGAAACTTGATCCCGAGAAAATGCTGGCCGACGAAGAGTTGTTCAACGCTTCTGTGAGGACTTTCTTCGAATT
>JAAURZ010000391.1 GCA_012031955.1 Bacteroidia bacterium | reverse complement strand
GCTGCCCGGCAGGCGCTCCGTCGAGCAGGTGTGGTACACTGGGAGGATGATGGGCGAAGTGGTCGCTCAGACAATATGCGGCCAACCTACTCCCTATGAGCCAGGTCCGTGGTTCAATTCTGCGAAGTTTTTCGACATAGAGTATCAAACGTATGGCACCGTAGGCAACACACTGCAAGAACACGAGGCGGAGCACTACTGGGAATACCCGGATGGCATGAAAGCCATGCACTTTGTGTGGAACAAAAAAACGCGTTTGTTTCATGGCGTCAATGCGTTTGGGGTCAGGCTGCGGCATGCGTGCTTCGACAGATGGATTCGCGATGGCCGCACAATCGACTACGTGATGAAGCACCTGCCAGAAGCCAACTTCGATCCTGAGTTCTTTGACACACACGAACGCGAAATACTGGAATCGTTTTCTCAACCTAACTTCACCCAGGCATAATGAGAATCATACAATCACTCGGCCTCGTAATATTCATCGGCGCCTTTTTCTGTTTCAACGCGCTCTTCTTCGTTGCTCACTACAAACTCACTCCCGACGTTGTAATGCGGCATGAAAGCGACAGTGTGCGGGCGGCGTTGCTTACGAATGAACTCGGCAACTTGGAGGGTCATTCGTTCAGGTCCAACTTCACATTCATTCGTCAACTCAACAATTCGATCAGCCAGGTAAATGCCAGCCAGTTGAGGAAGTACACCATTACAAACGACGACGTGGCCCGCATCAAGGCACTCAACCCGCAACAGTTTTCACTGACCACACTGGCCCAGGCCTTTCCCGTGTCGGACGATGTAAGTGAATTCAAGCGCAAAGCACTTCAGGACTACGGGTCGTGGCTGGAGGGGCAAGACATAAGCGGCAATCAGCTTGCAGCCGTGGCAGGCAAAATAAATGACTATGGAATCATAAGTCAGGTCGGATTTGACAAATACCGACGACGCGACCTGGTGTACAACATCACCAACGCCGCGATGGTCAGCCCGGTGAAAGCAAACGCGCTCCCCTACCTGCTGCTCACATTTGGCGGCTGCATTATCGGGGCCTTCATGTACATTCTACCGAAACTTAAAAAGGCGCCCGGCATTAAAAACGACAACAACTTTCGCAATGCGATGAAGAACGGCGGCTGGCTGGGCGCACTTACCGGCACCTGGCTGATTCTTTTTTACATCGTCTTGTATTTTTATCCGGAGTACATGACCAACTGGATTCGCCTGACAGATCCGGTGAGCAAGGCGCTAAACGGCGGCGAAGCGAGTCGTTTCTTCCTGTATGGTTTCATCTACACGCTTTGCATTGTCGTGATGGGCGTGCGCATGATCATTCATTATCGGCACAGCAGGTACCACGTTGTAAGAACACTCTCACTCATGTTTTTTCAAACCGCCTTTGCTTTTCTCATCCCCGAAATTCTCATACGGCTCAACCAACCCTACTTCGACTTCAAAAACATCTGGCCGCTGGACTATGATTTCTTTTTGATAGCGAATTGAACACGCTCATAGCCAACGGCACGCTCGGCTTGTTTATGCTGGGGTGGGGCATTGCACTCATTATCATCGCCGTGCCGGTGTTCGTGTATTTCTTCGGTAAGCGCTGGTATTGCTCATGGGTGTGTGGCTGCGGTGGCCTTGCTGAAACACTTGGCGATCCGTACAGGCAACTGTCCAACAAGTCTCTAAAAGCCTGGAAAGTGGAACGTTGGCTGGTGCATGGCGTGCTGGCGTTTGCCGTCGTAATGACTGCAGGCGTGTTGTACACCTACTGGACGGGCTCTTCCTGGTTTCTGGTCGTGGACACATATACCCTGCGCGCCACCTACGGCGCGTGGATAGGCGCTGGCTTTGCCGGAGTTATCGGCACAGGCTTTTATCCGATTATGGGCAACCGGGTTTGGTGCCGGTTCGGATGTCCGCTTGCCGCATACCTGGGTTTGGTGCAGCGATTCAAATCGAGGTTTCGCATTACCACCAATGGCGGGCAGTGCATCTCGTGCGGCAATTGTTCGACCTATTGCGAAATGGGAATAGACGTAAGGTGGTATGCGCAGCGAGGCCAGAATATAGTACGGGCGTCGTGCGTCGGCTGCGGAGTTTGTTCATCGGTGTGCCCACGAGGCGTGCTGAAATTGGAAAACCGCAATGAAGAGGGCCGCTTCGGCGAGCCCATTCTGATAGGCAACAATGGCGTTACGCTAGCACCTTGATTCGGAATTTACGGAGCTTGACTCCATAAATTTGTACGAATTTAGGGAGTGTCACTCCATAAATTATGGTAAATCTGTGGAGTTAACTCAAAAATCGGTTCATGGGTACGAATTCAAATGGAAAGCCCAAACAGCAAAGGCCCCGCGCGAATGGCTGGACAACTATCCGGAAGCACACTTTGAAGTGATCTCGCGCGACAACTATTTATCATTTATACTTTTAAACAAAGTTTCATTGAAGCCGCCAATCATCCGGGTCATCATTCCCGCGCACAACGAAGCAAAGGCGATCGCGAAAGTGATTCGTGATATTCCACAAGAGATCGCGACTGAAATCATCGTGGTGAACAATGCGTCGACGACGAGACAGCGGCCGTTGCGGCTGAGGCGGGAGCCGTCGTGGTGAACGAGCCGACACCAGGGTATGGCCGCGCCTGCCTGAAGGGAATTGCCTACATGCGCGACAAAGCCCACACCGACATTGTGGTTTTCATAGACGGCGATTACTCCGACTTCCCCGAAGAGATGCCGGCAATCGTGCGGCCCCTGCTTGCCGATGAAGCCGATATGGTGATTGGCTCTCGGGCGCTTGGTGTGCGCGATCGTGGCGCCATGACTCCACAGCAGATTTTTGGCAATTGGTTGGCCACACGACTAATTAAATTGTTATATGGTGTGAAATTTACAGACCTTGGTCCTTTCAGGGCCATCCGGTTTGAGAAACTGATTCAACTTGATATGCAGGACACTACATACGGATGGACGGTAGAGATGCAGGTGAAGGCCGCGAAGCTCGGCTATCGCTGCACCGAGGTACCTGTAAAGTACCGGAAGCGAATCGGCATCTCTAAAATATCAGGCACTGTAAAGGGAACTATTATGGCTGGGTATAAGATTCTGTATACGATCGCAAAGCACATGTAAGATGGCCCTCGCTATTACTATTTTGTTTGCACTCTCACTTGGCTACCTCTTTGTTTTCAGTCTCGGCCAATTGCACCTCACCTGGATCTATTCGAGGAAAAGGGCCGCACCAAGCGATGTAAGGCCGTTGTCGTCTTTTCCCTTGGTCACCATTCAACTACCTGTTTACAATGAAAAATATGTAGTCGAGCGCTTGCTGGATGCAATAAGCGCGATCAACTATCCGAAGGACAAATTAGAAATACAGGTGCTTGATGATTCGACTGACGAGACCACAGCGCTGATTGTTAAAAAGATGAAGGCATTGCGGCCACTGGGCATTGGTTTCCAACTGATTCATCGGGAAACGCGCGCGGGGTTTAAAGCTGGCGCACTCGATCATGGACTCAAGCTGGCCAAGGGCGAATTTATTGCGATCTTCGATGCAGACTTTGTGCCTCCTGCCGACTTCCTAACCAGCACCCTACCCTACTTTAACGATCCGTCGATAGGCGTTATCCAGACGAGATGGGGGCACCTGAACCGCGAGTACTCAATCCTCACGCAACTGCAGGCCTTCGGACTTGACGCTCACTTTTCGGTGGAACAATCGGCGCGCAACGCGGCAAACAGCTTCATCAATTTCAATGGCACTTGCGGCGTGTGGAGGAAGGCCACCATAGAAGATGCGGGTGGTTGGAGCCATGATACGCTCACCGAAGACCTCGACCTGAGCTACCGCGCGCACTC
>JAAURZ010000390.1 GCA_012031955.1 Bacteroidia bacterium | reverse complement strand
ACAATGTACCAGTGATCGGTGCCGGGTGTATGAATTACAGAGTGATGGCCGGCACCCGGTGGCCACCGTGGTGTCTGACTGCAGTATGGTGCCGACTTTATTGAATGGGCCTGTTACATTGTCGGCCATGGCGTAGGCTACTTTGTAGGAGTCGTTGGTCCAGCCGCCTTCCGACCACATGAAATAGTACTTGCCGTTGCGCACAAACATGAACGGGCCTTCCACGTAACCTTCCGGTGTAATTTCCTGAAACAGCGTCTTGTCTTCCCAGGGAATGAAGCCGGTAAAATCGTGGTTGAGTTTCGCGATGTTGCAGTGTTGCCACCCGCCGTAAAACAGGTACCAGGTGCCGTCGGTGTCTTTGAAAACAAATTGATCGATCGGCTGCGCGCCGTTGTGAAATTCAGCGATAAGCGGTTTGCCCAGGTAGTCCGCGTAAGGTCCAGCGGGGTTGTCGGCCTTCGCCACGCCGATGCCGCCGAAGTGGTTGATGGGATCATTCTCGTCCCAATAAGGTCCGCCTGGTTGCTGCACGTCGTTCGCGCCGAAAAAGAAATAGTATTGATTGTCTTTTTCCACCACAGACGGCGCCCACATGGCCTGCCGCGCCCACTTGATAACGGAGGTGTCGAGCACGTGTTCATGCTTTTCCCACGTCACCAGGTCTTTGGAAGAAAATGCATCGAAGAACACCTGATCGCGAAAGGCGGCGGAGTAGGTTGGAAATATCCAGTATGTGTCGCCGAACACCACGCCCTCCGGGTCGGCATACCACCCTTCGAACAGCGGATTGTCCCGAACGCGGCGGCAGTTTCAGTTCGCCTTCTTTGGCTTTACAGGCAACCGCCGCAAAGGCGACGCTTAAAGGATCAGGTAGCTTCTCATCTCATCATTTCATGTTGCAGGGTTAAGATAGGAATTTATGGCCAAGTAACGAGCGTGGTGCCCACGTGTGGTTTTTACCGTCGCCCTGTCACTTTTCGGACTTCCTGTTTCAGGTACTTCGCGTAAGCGTCGTCAATTGTGCGTTAGCCGACATTTCACTGTTGGCCACGCTGTTGGAAGAATGACCATTTCCATATCTTTGTGGTTCATTCACCCAACCCATGGAGTCGACCCTACCAAGTTTGGAGGCACGCGCGCAGGCATCTTTCGACAATCATCCTGATGGAATTGTCTGGGTCGATCTTACAGGTAAAATTGTGTTTGTAAACGAGACGGCTGCGTTCCTGTACGATTGCCCCAAGGAGCAGTTGTTGGGCACGACGATCTATTCGCTTACACCCGACGCCAACTATGAAGTGTGGAAACAGCGTTGGCTGCAGGTGCTGGACATACGTGAACTGCATCTACCCTGTCAGTTAGTAACAACCAAAGGCAAAGTGGCGATGGTGGATACAGTTGCCAGGGTTGTGCAATGGGAGGGCGCATCCTATATCGCCTACTACCTGCGCGAAACATCGCCGCTGGATGAGGCACGCATGCTCAAAGCCATTTCGGAAGGTACCGCTGCCGTTGTCGGCGGCGACTTCTTCAAGTCCCTGGCGTACCACCTCGTCAACTCCATGCGCATACGCTACGCCATTATTACCGAATGTCGCCAACGTGGCCAAGACGCGACTGCGCACGCTTGTATATATCGAACGTGATTCTTTTCTCGACAACTTCGAGTACGAATTGCTGGGCACGCCTTGCGAAATCGTGATGCAAGGCAGAAACTACTATTGCGAATCAGGATTAGATCAACTCTTCCCCAAAGAAGAAGGCGTGCGAGTCATACTTTGCTGTGCCCATTTATGTAAGCAGTGGCGAAGTGGTTGGTCACATAGCCGTATTCGACACCGCACCCATGAAAGTGTCGCAGCTTAGCGTCAACATCATGAAGATATTTGCGTCGCGCGCCGGAGCTGAGATCGAAAGAAAATACAAGGATGAGATAATACAGGATAACGGGCTACGGTACAAAAGCCTGTTCGACGATTCGCCCATCGGCCTCAGCGAGGAAGACCTTAGCGATGTGCGGAGTTACATCGGGCAATTAAAGAAAAGCGGCGTAACGGACCTGGCCCAATACCTTGCCGACAATCCGCAGGAAGTGATCGAATGCCATCGGCGCGTAAAGCGCCTCAATGTGAACAGGGCCATGCTCGACCTGTTTGGCTATGCGACAATGAAGGAATACACCGACAGTTTCGACACCTTCTTCCGGCCGGAGGTGTTCCGTGACGTTCTGGTTGCGCTGAATAGCGGGCAGCATACTTTCGAGCGTGAGGTCGCAGTACAGAATTCAAAGGGCGAAAAGCGGCACATCATCGCCAAGCGCGTTATCCTGCCCGGGTGCGAGAACACATGGGAAAAATCAGTAGTTACCTGTGTGGACATAACCCGGCAAAAACTCACGGAGCTCAATCTTCAAAAAGCTTTGGGCGAAGTTCACAACTTGAAGGAGCGGCTGCAAGCGGAGAATATCTACCTGCAGGAAGAAATTAAAGGCGATCATAACTTTGACGAAATCGTGTCGCGAAGCGATGCTTTCAATCATGTGCTCGAAAGCATTGGCCAGGTGGCGCAGACTGATGCTACCGTGTTGATACTTGGCGAATCGGGTACCGGCAAAGAGTTGATAGCGCGGGCGATACACAATACAAGTCAGCGCAGCAGCAGACCGCTTGTAAAGATCAATTGCGCGGCCCTGCCGGCCAACTTGATCGAAAGCGAATTGTTCGGCCACGAGAAGGGCGCCTTCACCGGTGCCGTGTCGCAGAAGCTCGGTCGCTTCGAACTCGCCGACGGCGGCACGATCTTCCTGGATGAAATCGGCGAACTGCCCATCGATTTGCAGTCGAAGTTACTGCGGGTGTTGCAGGAAGGTGAATTCGAGCGCCTCGGAAGCAGCAAAACGATAAAAGTGCACGTGCGTGTAATAGCCGCCACCAACCGCGACCTCGAAACCGCCGTGCAGGAAAAAGAATTCAGGGCCGACCTGTTCTACCGGCTCAATGTATTTCCCATCTACTCGCCGCCGCTGCGCGACAGAAAAGAAGACATTCCGGTGCTGGTCAATCACTTCTGCGAAAAGTACGCATCCAAGATCGGCAAGCGCATACGCATTGTCTCAAAGCCCGTCCTTGATGCACTGTGCGCATACGACTGGCCTGGCAATGTGCGCGAGTTGGAAAACATTATCGAACGCGCCATGATCATAAGCCGTGGCGACTCGCTCGAGTTGGGCGACTGGCTGCACGGCAAACCCTCGAAAGGACAGACCGCCGCATCCGATTCAGGCAACGGCACCCTCACCATCGAAGAGGTCGAACGCAATCATATCATACAAATGCTGAAAGTTTCGCAGTGGAAAATTCGCGGCGAAGACGGTGCCGCGCGCAAGCTCGGCCTGAATCCTACCACACTCGAAGCACGCATCAAAAAGCTCGGCATCGAGCGCCCCATTCATTAGGCAACAACACCCAGAATCTCCAACAGGTTGGAGCGTGCATCCAACAGGTTGGAGTCTCCCGTTTTTCACTTTCTCCTAAAAACCTCTTTATGCTGCAATTTCACGGCTTTTGACCGTGGCATGCCCTTTGTCTGCCGGAGGTTATCATGAACAACATCTTTGAACTTATCGACGCGGAGCAGTTTGCTGCCAAGATAGAGCAGGCAAGCGGCGACGTAGTGGTGAAGGTGACCACGCCATGGAGCGGCGGCTGCCATATAATTGCGCCCATGCTCGAAGCGGTGGCACACCAATATCCCAAACGCCTTAAGTTCTATGTACTACGCTGCGAAACGCGCTCGCCGCTTGTGGCACGCTACGGCCTCAACGTGTTTCCTACTGTTCTTTTGTTCCGCGCCGGCGACCTTATCGACAGAAT
>JAAURZ010000389.1 GCA_012031955.1 Bacteroidia bacterium | reverse complement strand
CTCATCGGCGCGAATGGACGCGGTAAGTCGACGCTGCTGCGCATACTTGTAGGCACTGAACCAATTACAGGCGAGCGTACCATCGGCTACAACGTAATACCCGCCTTTTATGCACAGCATCAGTTGGAGGCCCTGCACGTGGACAACGAGATACTGGAAGAGCTGAAGCAGGCCGGATCGGGAAAGACGGAGCAAGAGCTGCGAGGCATTCTCGGCTGTTTCCTGTTCTCCGATGAAGATGTATTCAAAAAAATAAAAGTATTGTCTGGCGGCGAAAAGTCGCGCGTGGCGCTGGCAAAAACGCTGATTTCCGAAGCCAATTTCCTGCTGCTCGACGAACCCACCAACCACCTGGATTTTATTTCGGAAAACATCCTCATCCAGGCACTGCAGCAATACAAGGGCAGCTTTGTTGTCGTGTCGCACAACAGGCACTTTGTGAGCCAGATCGCCAACAAGATCTGGTACATTGAAGACAAGCAGATCAAGGAATATCCGGGCACATACGAAGAGTATGAGTACTGGCACAAGCAGCGGACCGACAACACTGAGGCTCCTCCACCACCGCCAAAGGCGAAGCCTGCGAAGCAGGCGGAAGCCCCGTCGGCTGCACAAGAGGAACGGAAGCGGCTGGAGCAGGAGTTAAAGAAAGTTGAGTCGTCTATTGAAAAGCTCGACGACGAAAAGAGCCAACTTGAGACAGCGCTGGCTACACCGGAAGTTTTTAACGACTACGAGAAAGTACGAACGAAAAAGGAAGAGATCGACGCGAAGTCCCGGCAGCTTGAGGCCCTTACTGCACGCTGGGATGAAATCATATCGGCGCTCGGCGCGCAATGATCACCGAAATCCAAATCCAATTCTTAGCTCAACACGATTAAGTGTCTCGGTGACGTCGTACTTCGTTTGGGAAGTCCACTGATAGGAGTACGAGTAAGACAGTACCTGTGAACGCCAACCGGCGGCCACAATCATGCTTGCCTTTTTGCTGACGTCTATCCTGTACCCAACCAACGCATTCGTGAATGCGCCACCACGCGTGTTCAGATCGCCCGATCCTTCTACACCCCTCAGTTTCACACCATCGGCATAGCCGTAGTTGGCTTGCAGGAAAAAAGCGTTGGCGCGTATGCGGGCAAAGTCGAACGATGGCAGAGCCATAGAATGTGCCCACGCGCCACTCGTCGTAGGAGTCGAGCCCGATGCCTGCGCCCAGTTTAAACCTGCCGAGTTGTACGCCGTGCAGCGTGTGTAGCCCGACGGTGTAGGGTTTTTCATGATCGCTAAACATAGAGGTCATGCCGAGATACCCGAAGTAACTCACTTTTTTTGGTGCCGGTGCCGGGGTGGCATCGTTCTGGGCGAAAAGCGCTTCGGACCCGATCACCAGGCCGGCAAGCAGAAGGATTTTACTCTTCATCCACCAGTGACAGGGTGCTTAACAATTTGATATCGGTCTTATCGCTGTAGTCGTACTGATAGAGACCGTCTTCAGCGATCATGATCAACACGTTGTTGAAAGGGATCACATCAATTCCCTTCACATCGCTGAATGAAGCGAGCATATTGGCATCGATGTTCTGGTCGTCGGTTGCGTCGAATATTTTGAGGCCATCGGGTCCGTCGCAGACAAATAATGTTTTTTGGTCGATACCCAGCCCATAGGGATTGGTGAGCGCATAGGTCTTAATAAGTTGCGGCGACCTCGGGTTTTCAATGTTGATCACTTCCAGTTGATTGGTACCGTTCCAGCACGTGGTGCCGGTGCGCAGTGTTACATACGCCCTGTCGCCTTCCACCACCACCGGGTCGCAGCTCATCACATGCTCGTAGGTGCTCATCAGGTCCGGTGATCCGGGATTGGCGAGGTCGAATATGCGAAGGCCGCTTCTCGAGCCAACGAACAACATTTGATCGTAGGGGAAAATAGTTTCAATATCCCACGAGACAGTTTGGCGATTACCTAAGGATGGTGTTGAAGGAGCTGAAATATCTACTACCTGCAAGTCGCTGCCGTCGAGCATGTACAGGTGGTCGTCGGTGATTGTAAATCGTGCCAAAGAGCCGCCAACACCAGGGCCAGAGCCGTTCCCCGGTGCTGTAGCGGCCTTTGAATTAAATCCTGCAGCCATGGAGCTGGCAAATGCGATACCATCTTCGTAAAGATACCTCCCCATGGTTGTATGTTTCCAACCCCACACTCAGACTCATATACTGACACCAGCTTTTTGGGCGTCCAGTCTGTGATCACGCAGCAGTTCACGTCATTCATGAAGCCCATGCTCGTATAGTTCCTGAACACCCCTTCCAGTCTGCCTACCTCCGCAATGTTGGCAAGGTCGGCTATGTTGAAAGCAATCAGGTCCACGTAGCTATCTGCATACAATGTGTTTCCTTTAATGGCCAGGTCGTAGTTGCCTGGTATCCTCAAAAAACCAAAAGCCGATGGATGCGATGGATCGCTGTTGTCTATCAGGTGAATTCCTTCGCCTGGTTCATTCAAGAAAAGAACGCCGTCTTTAAAATAAATCTTCCCAACTGCGTGCACCGGTTGTGGCGTTGTAAGCTCCACGCTCTCTCTGATCTCTTGCACGGTGGTGTACACCGGTTCATAGTAAGTGTACTCCTGCGTTACTTCACATGTGTCTGTACAACCCTCAAGGAGAACACTTAGCCCCAGTAGAACGGTGAGAAACAACAATGCGTATAAAGACGCATGAATTCTTTTTTGCAGGCGGGTTTCTAGCGTGTCCATAGCAGAGAGGTTTAATCGGTATGTTTCTTAGACACCCTTTGCCCCCGGCAGGTTGTAAACGCTACTGGAAAATATATCGGAAGCGGAGACCGATATCAAACGTTAGCGGAGACGACTCCAGGTCAATGTCTGACTTGTAGATGGAGTTGAGCGGATATCGAATGCCTGGATTGACGGACACACGGGTAGTGCGAGGCAAACTTGTACGTGAATTCAGTGCCAAACAAGCCGCTGAAGTTGATGGTACGATAGGGCGATTCTTTTCCCGCCGACTGCGATACCGGATCCAGGTTTTCACCCTTCGGTGTAAGCTTGCTTTGTATGAACATGTCGGTAGATACGCCGCCGTTTATTTGTATGCCGAACGCGCGGTTTACCAGCAGGTATCCTGCCTGCACGGGCACGCTTTATGTATTCCAGGTTGCTGGTTACAGAGTAAGGCGCTGTGGGCACCACCTTGTCGCGTGACGTGCTGCTTGTAGATAACTTATTCAACTCTACTGAAGTAGCCGCCTTGAAATTGGACAGATCGGTTACAACTGCGTTGGAAGTAAACTCCGCATAGTTGGTGAGGTAGTTCACCCCGCCCTGCAGAACCCAGCGCCTGGCGACTTTGCCCCCTACGTTCAAGCCGATCGAATAGCTTACGCCAGACGCGCTGCTTTCGTTGCTGAGCGACGAGTTGGCGGCTGACAGGAAGTTTGCATCTGCAAAGGTGTTGGCGTCGGTGCCGGCACCGCTGTTGACGGCATTAAAGGCGCCGGCGGAAAAGCCCACTGCTGTCCACAGGGTCTCTTCCCTCGCTCCTTCTTCGACTTCTTCTCCTCTTCCGCAAGGCCCGCTAACCAGAGATCGATACGGTCGGGCTCCGTTTTCGGAAACGTGAGCAGCATTGGACGCAATCGCACCAATGTGGCAATTGTCGGTCGTACGTTTTGCTTGTTGTCGCAAACACCTCCGTGCGTTGCGCGTCTTCAGTAACACTTATGGCAGCAGCCACATCGGGCGTCACTTGGGTGTTGTCATTTCCAGATTGTGCAACGGCATCCGCGCCAATGCGCGATATTGCGTTGTCCTTGCCAGAACTATTTGAATTCTTTGCGCCTTGTACCAGGTGGCCGTTCGCGCGGGCGGATGGATCGGCCTCGATAATAGTGCTGTTTT
>JAAURZ010000388.1 GCA_012031955.1 Bacteroidia bacterium | reverse complement strand
ACACGGCGCCGTTTACCATTAGGTTGTCGGTGGCGGTTTTGCAGTTTGAATTTTTCCGGAGATAATCCTGCGTGAGATACGAGCTGCTCAAGCCAAGGTATTTCTCCCACTTCTCATTCAGCGTGAGTATGCCGCAGCGGATGTTGGCAACGGGCCGGGTGTAGGTGAAGGGGAGGAGATGTGGACGGATGAGGGGGTCGTCGAAGAGAACGAGATTCATGCTCAAAATAAGGTCAGAATCCGAATAGAGCGAGCAATTGCCGGCGAAGTAAAAACAAAAAAGCCTCTCCCGGGGGAAAGGCTCGACGGTTGGCGCGCACAGAGGGCTTAAGCCTTCTTGCCGTATTTTTTCTGGAATTTCTCCACGCGGCCTGCCGTATCAACGAACAGCTTCTTGCCGGTGTAGAAGGGATGCGACGCAGAGCTTACCTCCACTTTAATAAGGGGATAGTCCTTGCCATCTTCCCATTTGATGGTGTCTTTGGTGTTAACAGTAGAGCGTGTCATGAACTTAACATCGCTCGACGTATCGTGGAAGATCACGTCTTTATACTCTGGATGGATACCTTTCTTCATAATATTCAGCTTTTCCTAAAAGGACTGCAAAGATAAACAAGGAGGCTTGAATATCAAATCCTGGCACAAAGGTTCCCGAAAAAGTTGCTGGCAGTTGTGAGCGCGGGGGATAACCTGGCTTTTTACTGCCTTTGGGCGCAAAATCCCGCGTTCGGGGCCTGTCACCCTTACTTTTCCAAATGCTATTCATCTGTTAATAGTTGATTTTTTGTGGACAGGCGGAATTCGCATCTTGAGCGCAGTTCCCTTAAAAGGGCGGTGCAATTACATCCCGCTTGGTATAGTTCTCTTTATGCTCATTTCGTATGATTGTGAATTCTTTAGCCCGGGCTATGCGGCCCAAGCTTTTTTAACGATCGCACGTCCAATGACCGAATCCGTGAAAAACCTGCGAAAATGCCGTTTCTGGCTATCATTTACCCTGGTTTTGTCGCCCCTCGCACTGGCGGCGCAAAGCAGCTATTTACCCCTCAATGAAGACTACTATCATTGGATAGACCGCTATGAAGTGAAGGCCGGCCGCGTGCTGCCCCAGCTGTTTACCACCATAAAGCCCTACAAACGCTCGGCGGTGATCGACTTTATCGACTCGCTCAATGGCCGGCAGGTGTTCACCTCGCGTACCGACGAATTCAACTACAACTACCTGCGCAACGACAGTTGGGAGTGGTCGCGCTCCGAAGTCAGCGACAGTTAGAAAGCCTTTTTTGAAGGCTTTCTACAAGAAAAAGCCAGACCTCTTATACGTGGACGAGCCCGCGTTCGACCTGCATGTGAGACCGGTGATCTATTTCGGGGCCGGCTCGGACTCGCGAAAAGACGATATGCTCTTTATTAATACGCGCGGCGTAGAGGTGCGCGGCATGATAGACCGCAAGGTGGGCTTCTATTCTATATTTACAGACAACCAGGCGCGGCTGCCCAGCTATGTCGACGATTACATGGGGCAATATTTTGTGCTTCCGCACGAAGGCTTCTGGAAGGACTTTAAGGACGGGCAGGGGGTCGACTTCCTGCATGCGCGCGGCCATATTTCATTTGAAGCCACCAAGCATATCAATATTCAGTTCGGACACGACCGCCTGTTTGTCGGCAACGGCCAGCGCTCGCTCATTTTCTCTGACTTCGCGCCGCCGTTCCTTTTTCTGAAAACGAATGTGCGGGTGTGGAAACTCAACTACGTGTTTTCGCTCAACCGCATGACAGCCGCGCCGGAGGGCAGCATCGGCGGGTCGAGCCCGCGTAAGGAAGGCTACCCCAACAAATTTGTGGCGTTCCATCACCTGAGCGTCAACATCGGAAAGAAATTCAACGTGGGCGTATTTGAATCCGTCGTGTTCAGCACCGACGATTCGCTGGGGCGAAATGAATTTGAATGGGCATACTTGAACCCGATTATTTTCTACCGCGCCATCGAGCAACAGAATGGCAGTTCCGACAACGTGCTGCTCGGCCTCGACTTCAAGTGGAACCTCGTGCCCAAAGTTTCTCTGTACGGCCAGTTTATGCTCGACGAATTCTTACTCGACAATATTCTCGATGGTAATGGCTGGTGGGCTAACAAGTTTGGCATACAGGGAGGCCTAAAATATATTGATGCGCTGGGCGTCTCTAACCTCGACTTGCAAGGTGAAATCAATGTAGTGAGGCCTTATACCTATTCGCACAATACCACCTATGGCAGTTATTCGAACTACTACCAGCCCATAGCGCACCCGCTGGGTGCTAACTTTACGGAGTTGTTGGGCGTGGCGCGCTACCAGCCTGTGCCGCGACTAAACGTGATCGCCAAGCTGAGCGTCGCCAAAGTGGGGCGCGACACCACAAACGTAAATTGGGGCGGCGACATTTTGAAGAACAATTCGACACGCGAGCAGGAATACAACAACACAGTAGGCCAGGGCATCGACAACAACATTGCGTTCGGTAGCCTTACGGCATCGTGGCAATGGAAACACAATGTGTTTATCGATGTGAACTTCAGCATGAGGAAGAGCACGAGCGATGTGGCATTTTACAACACCAACTCAACCATCGGCACCGTCGCGTTTCGCTGGAACATGGCGCGACGACTTTATGAATTCTGACAAATGAAAGAACTGCATGATCCTGCTCGCCAAAAAAGATATACACCTGGCCGGGCGTGCGTCCACTAAAATCAATTATTGACAGATGAAAATTTATCTGCGGATACTGAACTACGCGCACAACTACCCGGCAAGGTCGCTGCAGTTCTTGATTTACGCCGTACTGGGAATTGTGTTCGGACTCGCCAGCTACGGTTGATGATCCCGATACTCAACCTTCTGTTCGACGCCGAGGAGTCGAGCAAAATACCACCCTTGCCGGAGTTCTCACTCACGATGAATTATGTGACAGACACTTTTCAGCACTACTTCCTTACCTTTGTGCAGCGGGAAGGTGCCACTACCACGCTGCTGTATGTGTTTGTGCTTGTGATTGCGAGCACCCTGCTTGCCAATTTATTTCGCTACATGGAGCGCATGGCCGCTTCGCGCATGAAAGTGGACATCGTTAAGAATATTCGCATGGATATTTTCGACCATGTGTCGCTGCTGCATATCGGTTATTTTAACGAACAGCGGCGGGGTGACCTTATCTCCCGGTTTACCAACGATGTGTCGGAGGTGGAGAATGCGGTTGTCAACAGTCTTAAGTTTGTGCTTAAAGAACCCATCACCATCATTCTCACCTTTGGGGTGTTGTTTTCCATTTCAGTCAAGCTCACACTCATCACGCTTATCGTGTTGCCGGTTACGGGCGGTGTGGTGGCCGAGATTGTAAAGCGCCTGAAGCGACGCGCCACCCAGAGCCAGGAGTCGCTCGGCCGCATTGTCAACATTCTCGACGAAATGTTTGGCGGCATGCGCGTGGTAAAGGCCTTTAACGCCAGAAAATTTATTGGAAAAAAAATCGACAGCGAAACAGCGTACCACCGCAAAGTGAACCTGTCCATCTCACGTAAGAACGAACTGGCAAGCCCGGTGTCCGAAACGCTGGGAGTCATCATTATGGCGGCACTGTTCTACTATGGCGGCCAGGAAGTGCTCAAAGGAAACTCGGAATTGTCGGCAGGCGCCTTTCTTGGATTTCTCGCTTTGTTTGCCTCCATCATTCAGCCTGCGAAAAACTTTTCGAACGGCATCACGTCCTTGCAAAAAGGGATGGTGTCGGCCGGGCGCATATTTTCATTGATAGATACGCCCTCGGCCATACAAAACAAGCCGGGCGCACTGAAGGTGGAAAACTTCAGCAAAGGCATCGAGTTCAAGAACGTGAGCTTTGCCTATGAAAAGGAACATGTGCTGAAGCACATCAACCTCACCATAGAGAAAG
>JAAURZ010000387.1 GCA_012031955.1 Bacteroidia bacterium | reverse complement strand
GTGCCTGGATCCGCTGGAAACAAAACGACCACGCCGACGGGTACGTGATCTACTTCGGAAAAGATCCCGACAAACTCTACGGCAGCATTATGCTGTACAACCAAAATGACTACTTCTTTACCGGCATGGACCGCACCGATGCGTATTATTTTCAGATCGAAGCATTCAACGCTGCCGGCATCGGCGAACGCTCAAAGGTTGTAAAGGTAGACTAAGTCGCACAACCACATTGCACTGCGCACAAAAAAGCCTGGCTCGCGCCAGGCCTTTTTTGATAGTACGCATCGCTGTTATGAGTGCCCGTCGAACTCGTGCTCGGTGGTCTCGCCATTTGTGGTAACCGTGAACGAATTGTCGCAAGTGCCGTCGCCAAAGTCGACCGTCGTCAGAATGCCGCCGATCGTTACCTCTACCACGCCGCTCACCGGGCGGAATTTATGGTGCTTATTGCAACCATACTTAAACACAAGGTCTTCCGTTGTAACGAAGCTGAAAGCCACGCCGTCGCGATTGGTTCCGGAGATGGAGCCCGATAAATGAATGGTGTTGTCCTTCCAACGGCAACCTTCGCCTCGCTCGTAAGTAAAGTTGAGTTCGCCCGACCACGACACTGACGTACCGTCGGGGTATGTGATCTTGGCATCCTGAATCTCGACCTTCTTCGATTCGCGATTTACCTTCGTTACCGTAAACGTGCCGTCAAGCTGCACGCTGTCGCGCACAAATCCCTCGAACGTGATCGTTTCGGTCGATGTGAAAGTAACACTGTCGCCCCAGGTGAGAATGAAAGTGAACGCGTCGGTGATCTTGCCTTTCCGCACGTGTTCGGAGTCGCAGTTCTCGCCGTCGCCATAGTCTATCACCAGCGTACCGGTGTATATAAGGCTGTCTTCATGACTGCGGTCGAGGTTAAAAGAACCTGAGATAGACGGCCGGCATCCCGCGTCGTCGTGGTGATGATGGTCGCCTCCTTCAATTCTGCCGGAGGAACTCGCACGGCCGTCGGTAAAGCCTTCATTATCGAAAATGTCGGCCGTGATCTCCATCGCTCCCTGCGTTTCGGCTACAATGATTGCATGATCGCGTACCGTGGTGGTTGACTGTACCACCGCCTGCTCGGAGGTAAGCGTTTCAGAGGCATCCTGGCAGGCCCACAGGCCAAGGCCAAGAAACAAGGTCCAAAGGGGTTTCTTTACTGATTTCAATAGGTTGTTCATACACTGGTAATTATTGGTTTGTGCCGGCACACTCTATACACGCACCTTTTGCAATGGCATAACGAATCCTGAAGTCTAATTTGTACAATCACTCGCAAATATCCCAAGCCTGCAAGATGAACGGACGATTTGGCCTGCGAGCAGTCGGCCCGCCGCAACATCCTGAAAGAATCGCATGTTGCGATTACACGCTGTCGGCAAACGGCTCGTCCCGGTTCGGATCCGTGCCGAATCGCAACACATGGCCGTCGGGGTCTTCCACCTGCATTTCGTACGCCCACGAAAAGTTGGTGGGCTCCAGCCGTATGGGAACACCTTTCAATTTCAGGCGTCTGTACAACTCGAATATGTCGCCGTCAAAGCCGATCCATACCCATGTACCCCTGCAGCCCTGGCCACCCTTGCACAAGTAGAGGCCCGTGTTATCGCGACCCACACTGGTGAAAGTACCGTCGCCCCAATCGGCTTGCGTGAAGCCCAGCACCTCCACATAAAAAGCAACACTACGCGCCATATCCGTTACCGATAAAATAGGCGTGATATTTTCGAGTCTGATGTTATTCATGAGATGGGTTGTTTCAAAAAAGGCTACTGCTTCTCGAAGCAGGTTGTGTCATGAAGATAACGCAAAGCCATCGCGTTGACAATGGAAATCGTCGCTTCCATTATTTCGAGCCAGTTTGAACCGCGATGTTTCTGGCTTTGGGCGTGCCCCCTCGCTTGAAACAAGCGAGGGGTCGGGCTGCTCCGGGGTCCGCTTCGCTTCCGCCCCGAAAAAAATCGGGGCCTGACGCCCTCCGCATCCCTCACGCGGTAGTTGCACAGCCCCGAAGCTTGTTTTGCGCTCGAAAATTTTTGAATGCGGCGGTTTTTTCGTCCTCGTCTGTTTGTATCATCAGGCCGGTAAATGGTGGCCGGCGCTGCCAGCCCGGCCAGTCCATCATATTGCCGTGGTACTTGAAGGAAACATGTCCAGCATCGCTCAGCGTTTCCACTTTTTTATTGCCGGTGTTTTGCTGATAGGGTTTCGGTCCACGAAAAATTATGATATTGTGTCTATTCTTTGGTCATGCAATCCATTCAAATAACCAAAACGCAGGCACGTCACATCATCCTCCACGCCGCCGGCTCGCAAAACGTCAGCAATTCGGCAAGGGCCGCGAAGCTGCATACAAGGTGATCGATCATCTGGGTTTGTGCAGGTAGACACAAACTATGTGGTTGAACGTGCGCATCACCACGCGCTCGCGGCGCGGGTGCCGGGCTACAAAACGGAATGGCTCGACGAGATGCAAGCCGACGGCAGGGTATACGAATTCTGGACACGCGACTCGGGCTTTATGCCCATGCGTGAATTCCGTTTCTCGCTGCCCATACATGCCAGTTACACGGAAAAAATGGAAGTCGTTACCGAGGCCCGAGACCAATCTCATGAACAAAGTGCTCGACCGTATTGGACGCGAGGGCCGTTGCGCGCCAAAGACTTCGAGAATGATCGCGTGGTGAAGAGCTCCGGCTGGTGGGACTGGCGTCCGTCGAAGGTGGCCTTGGAGCGTTTGCACCTGGCAGGCAAGCTGCTGACCACGCGCGAAAAAGATTTCCACAAACGTTATGACCTCACCGACAACATCGTTCCACCGGACATCGACAGAGCCACACCCGACGACGTTGAGTTTTCCCGGCATATTATCTTCCGCACGTTAAAGGCTCTGGGTATCGCGTATGCTAATGAGATAGCATGGAACGCGCGACTTGTGGAGAATAGCATCAAACTCGAACTCAAGAAAATGACAGCCGCCGGCGAAGTATGCCAGGTGAACGTTGACGGCCTCAAAGGCCCTCTGTACACGCTGCCTGCTTATGCAAAAAAGAAAATAAGACTCGCAGGCGACGCCTTTGTACTTTCACCCTTCGACATGCTGAATGTGTTCCGCCGGAGGCTGCGCGACTTCTTCGACTTCGACTACCAGGTGGAATGTTTTGTACCCGCGGCCAAACGCAAGTATGGATACTTTTCGCTGCCCATCCTGGTGGGCGATACATTCGTGGCGCGCATGGACGCCAAAGCGGACCGCAAATCGAACGTGCTTGTGATTCATAATCTGCATTTTGAACCGGTGAAGATCACAAAGCCGATGGCGGCAAATGTCGCCGGGGCGATTCACGGTTTCGCCGTTTTCAATAAATGCGCAGACATCGAGTTGAAAAAATCCAACAACAAGGCCCTGGCTAAAAAGGTTGTGCAGTAGCCGCAGCGTTGCGTGCCTATTGCGCTGACACGAATTTGTAGGCCACTTCGAGTGATTTTTCAGGATCGGTCACCACGTCATTTTCGACATGAAATGTTCGAGGCCCGCCTTTTTCGCGTGTGCGATGATTGACTTCAGGTCAAGAACACCTGTGCCGGCATCTGTGATGTTCGGAAACAGCTCGATCCACTGCTGCGGATTCCCTCCGTCGCCGGAGAATCGCATTGTCTTCTTCATGTCCTTCACGTGCATCAATTTGTAACGGCCTGCATGCGTGTCGAGCAGCTTCACAGGATCGGCGCCGCCTGCCACGGTCCAGTACACATCCATCTCCAAAAACACAAGCGAAGGGTCAGTGTGTTCAAGAATCAGATCAAAAGGTATCTTACCATCACCGGAGCAAGGCCATATCCGTGATTGTGATAATAGAAACGGATGCCATTCGCCTTCGCATTTTCGCCAATCTTGTTAAA
>JAAURZ010000386.1 GCA_012031955.1 Bacteroidia bacterium | reverse complement strand
TAGTTCCATTTGGTGACCTGCTTCAAAAAGTCATTCAAAGTGAAATACAAAAGGGAACCTTTTAAAATGATTCAATAATCTGATTTACAGATAGTTGTAACGTTCCCAGTAACCTCGGGTTACTTCCCGTTTTAGGTCACCGTTTAGTTCTCATTTTCGTTGAAATTGTATGGTATTGATTGGTATGCAGAAAAGCAATAAAGCCTGCAAATCATATAATTTGCAGGCTTTGTTGATACATAGGAGTATCTATGTCGGGGTACCAGGATTCGAACCTGGGACCCCTGGTCCAAACCAGGTGCGCTACCGGACTGCGCTACACCCCGATCAAATTCAACTTGCTCATTATCAATGCAAAATGCATAGACTATGGTTGTTGAGGGCGCAAATATAACGGTTTTGGCGGATTGTAGTGGGGCGGATTATAAATTCTGTCTTTTTTTGTGAGCCCCACAGCTCACAATCGCAACGGATTCTTTTTTCCCTAGTCAATTCTTGAATCACTTTTTAGTAGGCTCGTAGTAGAGCAAGATCGCTCCCGAGCCAAAGGTCTTTGTTTTCAGAAGTTTAAGAACAGTATGATCGTTGGCGTCCTTAAATAGCGGCAAGCCCTTTCCCGCCACAACCGGGTGAATACAGAGTTGGTACGCGTCGACCAGGCCCAGGTTCATCGTGGCCACGATCAGACTCCGGCTGCACACAAAAATATCGTCGCCCGGTTGTTGCCTGAGCGTCAGCACTTCTTCCTTAATGTCCTTCTTCGCCAGCCTTACATTTTTCCAGTTGATGGAATTTGGTTCATCATTGTGCAGCGTGTGCGAAAAAACGATTTTGGATACGTTCTCTATGGCCACGGCAAAGTCGTCCATGGGCTTGTTGCCGGTAGGGTTTTTCACCACCGCAGGCCAGTAGCTTTCCATAAGCTCGTAAGTTGTCCTTCCGTAAAGTACGGCGCCGGCATTGCGCAACAGGTCGGTGTAGTGCTGATGTAACTCCTCGTCGCCGGTCATGGCCGTGTGGTCGCAGAACCCATCGAGCGTCATGTTGATTGCCGCAATTATTTTTCGCATCGTATTCAGGTTAAATCAACCGCTAATTTCAAAAAAAAACCAACAATATCTTTACAGACACCAGTTTGCTGCATCGCTAATTGTGCAACGCCTCCCGCACTTTAGGTGCGATGCGTGTCTCGTAGATTTCTATGGACTTCATGAGGGCTGCGTGCGAAGGGCCGCCTACGTCCATGTGCGCCGAGAAGCGCGTGAGGCCAAACATCGCATGCATCTGCAAAATCTTGTCTACCGCTTCATTGGCGTCGCCGATGAGCAGTGCACCGTCTTTGCCGCGGCCATACTCAAACTGGCTGCGCTGAAAGGGAGGCCAGCCCCGGCTGCGCCCCACACGATTCATTTGTGCCGAGTAAACAGGGTAGTAGTCATTCGCAGTCTGCGTACTGTTATCGCCGAAGAAGCAATGCATGTGCACGCCTACCCGGAACCGGCTCATGTCATGATTGGAATTTTGGTACAGTTCTTTGTAATACTGAAACAGCGGCTGAAACTGCGCCGGGTTGCCGCCGATGATGGCGAAGATGACGGGCAGCCCCAGTTTGCCGGCGCGCACCACCGACTGCGGTGTGCCGCCCAGGGCGAGCCACACATCGAGGTGGTCATTCACAGGCCGGGGCAGTACCACCTGGTCCTGCAGGGGAGCGCGGAATTTACCCTTCCACGTAATGCGCTCGTGCTTGTCGATCTGCAGCAGCAAGTTGAGCTTCTCCTCAAACAGGGCGTCATAGTCGTTAAGGTCGAAGCCGTACAGGGGAAACGATTCGATGAAGCTTCCACGCCGGCCATCAACTCGGCGCGGCCGCCGCTGAGTTGGTCGATGGTCGCAAAGCTTTGGTATATCCGTTACAGGGTCCGACGAACTCAGCACCGTGACCGCGCTACCCAGCTTGATTTTTTTGGTGACGGTGGCAGCTGGCGGCAAGGATGACCTCAGGCACGACACGGCATAGTCCGGACGATGGTGCTCGCCGATGCCAAAAACTCGACGCCCACCTCATCCATGAGCTTGATCTCTTCAATCAGTTCGCGCAGCCTTTCACCTGCCGCCATCGGTTGTCCGCTCGCGTCGTAGTGGTTGTCGCCAAACATGCCAATGCCCAGTTCCATATACTTTTTGATTTTAGATACTTACCGTCATGCGCCGCACGTTGCAACGCATTCGCAATTATAATGCAAAAATCTGAGTGAATGCCGGCGACGACAGCCAGCGCCGGACTTGGTGTTCATAAATTGCCGGTGACTACTTTTACAACACAACCCCTTTTTCTTTCATGCCCACGCTCAACTGGAGTTCTTCGCGAACGTGTATTCCGCTACAGACTCTCCATGAGACTGACCGGCAAAAATCCTATGACAATCTAACTATTCTATTCTGCTAAGCTAAATATCGGACGTTTTGGAGTCGGTGAATTACTTGTACATTTCCTATCTTGCAACTATGGCTGAACACCTACCCGAAAACGAGCGCACGCAAGTCCTGAACTCCGAGGACGTCGTCCGCATTATGCGCGAAATTCTAATGCGCGAAGAAAAAATCGACCAGGATACCGAACACTTCTGGGTGATAGGCCTCTCAGACAACGATGCAATGCTGTTCATCGAGCTCATCAGCATGGGCGATGGAAAGCGCGTGGAGGTGGAGCCCATGGATGTATTCAGTGTGGCACTGCAGAAACGCGCCGTCAGGATCATGCTCGTGCACAACCAACCGGACGGACAAATGCACCCCAGTGAGATAGACAAGGACACCACCGACCGCCTCATACAAGTGGGCCTTATCGTGGACATACCTGTGGTCGACCACCTTATTATGACGATCGACGCTCATATGAGTTTCGAAGAAACCGGCCTCATGGAAACACTGCGACAAAGCAAGAAGTATGTACCGCGCTACAAAGAAGTGGACCGTATCAAAGCCGAGGCCACCAAAATAGGCGAGGAGCGTGGGATGAAGAAGGGACTTGAAGAAGGTAAGGCCGAAGGTTTAAAAGACGGCAAGATCGAAGTCGCCAAAGCGCTGTTAGCCGACAAAAAATACACGACCAAACAGATCGCCGAACTCACCGGCCTTAGCGAGCGCGAGGTGGAGGAGTTGAAATAGGCTACGTCTCTTTGTTCAAGTGGTGGAAGAAAATTTCACCGGGCTCAAACATTATAACATGACTTTAGTTGCAGCTTTTTTAAGGGACAGTTAGTTGACGTAGAGCATGCTGATTAGTTCACAATAGATTCCGGTATCTACCAATTCAGCTTCCAGTCTGGACTAAGCGTTATCGTATCGACAAGTTATTCATATTGATAGCTGGCGATAAGCATGGATACGAAAATTTGCCGGTTACGCGAAAATGATACGAAACGAGCTGTATTTATTCGAAGCCTGGCCGCAAGAAATCGGCCACTATCACACCGTCTTGCAAAACCGTAGCGTGTTCCCATCCGCGTCAGCTACGTAAAACTCGCGGCGGCCCCAGGTCTGATCCACGGGTCCCTGATGTACCGGCGAATCTGCTCTGAGCGAAGAGTCAAGACCTCGTTGTTTGTATTTCGCGAAAAGCGCGTCCACGTCATCTACCCACACATAGGCCACCGAGCCAAAAAGTTGCTCACGCTCAACCGTGGTTATCTGAAAAGCGCAACCGTCCTTGCCCAGATCCACCACCGGCGAATTCGCAGTGTCGTGCGAGTCCGTCATCTCGAAGTCCAGCACCTGCGTGTAGTGGGCGATGGCCGCCCTCATGTCGCGTACTTTAAACAGCCGGTACAATGCGTAGCATGTTTAAAGTTATGCAAAACATGGCCATCGCACAAAAAAAAGCCCGTTCCACTTGCGCGAAACGAGCCCCCTTCCAATGATCAAATCTCAGTAGCTAA
>JAAURZ010000385.1 GCA_012031955.1 Bacteroidia bacterium | reverse complement strand
CAGTCGAACCGCTCACTCGGTGTGACGTGCAGCTTTTCGTATTTTTCGAACGTGCCATTTCTGCGACACAGCCATCCCACATTGTGAAGTTTCCCGTCGCTTAGGGTCGGCATGCTGCCGGTTATGATGTTGGAATTGTAACTTATGGCAAACTCGACGAATTTTTCTCTGATGGCTTCGGTGTAGGTGGTCAGTTTTCGTATAGCGTCGGCCTCCGGCAGATGGTTGAACTCTGCCATGAGCGGCGCATGAAAGTATTCTGGAAAAAGAATAAAATCACTTTCATATGCCGATGCGCCGTCTATGAAAAACTCGATCTGTTCCAGCAGCGCATTCAGGTCTTTGAACAGCCGCATTTGCCATTGAATGAGCGCCAGCCGAACGTTCGACTTTTTGCCATTGATGATTTGCTTCTTTTTCGGTTCGTAGTAGATGTTGTTCCACTCTATTAGCGCAGCAAACTCCAGCGACTCTTTGTCGCCCGGCATGTATCCCTTTAGTATTTTTTTTACGTGAAAGTCGTTAGACAATTGAAAGCTTAGCGTGGGGTCATATATTTTTTTCAACTTCACCTGTTCCAGGTACTGCTTGGTGTTCATGGTTTCAGCATACTTGCTATAGCTGGGCTGAACCTGCCGCCAGCCACAATTGCCCCATCAGGTTGAGATGTTGCAGAGTTCTTTGCGCGCGTTTATACAACCGGCGTGCAAGGCGCAGCCCCCGATAGTTCGGATCGATAAATATTTCTATGCCATACAGCACATCCCCCTTTGGGTCATGTGTCGAAAATGTGTAGTTGCCGGTAATTTGCGAGTAGGTGTGGTTGTCTCCAAAGCGCTCATAGTCTACGATAATCGAGAGGGCCGTGCCTACCACCTTGTTGTCAACCAACACACATATTTGTCCATCGGGAAAAATTTCAATCAATTTTTCGATTGATCTTTCGCTCCAATACATTTCCCAACCCTTGTATGCATTGATCATACTCTGTTTCAGGTCGTTGTAGTATTCAATTCGGAGCTGCTTTACCTCTACTTTCATATGTTGCACTATTTTACCCTCTAACGGTTCGTCGGGTTATGGCCGGATCGTCCTCCCCTCAATTTAAAGGTTTTGAACCGAACGGGTTGCAGTTTAAGAGAGTTTCCGCCTGATGTTGAGTCTGAAGGTACGAGAATGAATTTCCTCAATACAGGGTTTTCGTAACCGAGATACGTCTGAAGGCCATCCGGTGTACAATAAAGTGGCATCCACCACCTCCTTTTTTTTCCGGCAATGAATGCCCAAACTTTTTTTTACTGGATTTCCAAACCTCAGACTTAGTGCCATTTCTGAATTTTCAAGATTAAGATTTTAATGAAGGAATTATGAGTGGAGAATTGAAAATAGCCGCGGTTGGTGCTAATATTCCCGCATTTCTCTTGCCGGTTGTAGAATAGAGTAAGACCGCTATCAAAAGTTGTTGTCTGACCGAAGGCAAGAATAATTCGACGCGCACAACAACCAATACCGACTGCGGTTTACCTTTGATCCGTAAGCGGGGAGGCCATGCCGCAAGGAACACCAAAGATTAAGTCAGTATTAAATTATTGTTTCGTATGAGTTTACCTGTGATCGTCGGATGGGTTGGTGTAATTGTATACACCGTTGCGTATGTGTTTCTGAGCCTCGGTTATCTCAAAGCAGAAAGGAATGTGTACCATATCCTGAACGCGGTCGGTGGTATTTGTCTGGTAGTGAACGCCTACCACCTGTCAGACGGCCCCGCCCTGGTTGTTAATCTTGTGTGGATAGCGATCGCGTCGGGTTCTATTATCAGGATAGCGGTCAGACGGGTTTAGTTACACCTCCGCCGGCACCGGCAGGTTCAGAATTATGAGGGCCTGGTTTCGAAGCAACTTAAGCTTTTGTGCATACACGGCCTTGTTGCTTACCATGCCCAGGTAGTAGTAGGCGCCTTCCACCAGGGCAAAAATAACATCCGCAGTATCCTGCTCGCTCTCAATCTCTAGTACGTTATTTCTCCGAGCCTCACCCAGTGCCTCCACGAGCATATTTCTAAGAGAGTCGTGCAATAGCCGGAATGATCTTCTAATGTTCTTATCCTGATATACCATGGCGTAGCAACTGTAGAATACACCGTCGTCAAACAAATCATTCCACTTGCGCGAGAAGAGGTTGTCAATCAGCAAAAGCAATTCTGATTCATTTGCAATTCCCCGCTCGGTGGCTTTGTATATGCCGCTGTATTTCTCAAGGATGTACCGTATCAGCCCACCGAACAATTCATCGCGTGTGTTAAAATAGTGCAGTACCAGGCTCGGGTTGATGCCAAGGTGGTCAGCCACTTTTGCGATAGACGCATTCGCCAGGCCGTTTTTCCTGGCTACTTTATAGAATGCCTCGACAATCTCCTGCTGCCTTTCCTCTTTCAAGCTTTTTCTTCCCATCGTGTTAAACTTTTGTCAAATATAAGGATTGGATAGTCGGGCAATATGAAGTGTTGGTTAAATATTAATTGAACGTTCATTCAATTTATTTTCAGGACATACATTTGACGGGCAACTAAATCAATTCCCATGAAACAGCATTACGAACTATCAAATGTATCGTGGAGAATGGCGCGAGGATTAATCGTGGGCCTGGTGCTTACGACTGCGTCGTTCTTCAGTATGGCTCAAACGGCCCCTGTGAAGGGACGCGTGACGGACGGCGTTGACAACACGCCGCTTATCGGCGCAAACGTGCTGATAAAATCTACCAGCAACGGTACGATTACAGATGTAAACGGAGAGTTTGCGTTGGATGCGGAGCCGGGAAGTACGTTGATCATTACGTACATAGGCTACACCTCAAAAGAGGTTGAGGTTACTTCCATAGATTTCATCAACATCGCGCTGGAAAGAAACGCGATGTCGCTCAATGAAGTTGTCGTGGGTGGGTTTTGGGGAGCAAAAGAAGGAAAATCTTTCTGGAGCCGTCAATTCTGTCGACAGCAAGACCTTGCAAGACCGGCCACTGCCTACCATCGCACAGGGCCTTCAGGGTGTAGTGCCGAATCTTAGTATCGATTTTTTGAGCGGCGAACCTGGTGCAACACCCAACATCAATATTCGTGGGTTCACATCCATCAATGGAGGAAATCCGCTGATCGTTGTGGACGGCGTACCCATGGATGCCGCGGAACTGAATTTCCTTTCACCGGCCGATGTCAAAAGCATTTCTGTGTTGAAGGACGCATCATCGGCGGCCATCTACGGTGCCAGGGCCGCGTACGGCGTTATCCTGATTACGACAAAAACAGGTGTGAAGGATGGGGTCGCAGTTACGTACAACAGCAACTTTTCGTGGAGTAAGCCAACAGTGCTGCCGGACAAGATCACCGATCCTTACATCTATTCCCGCCTCCTCGAAATTTCCACCGACAATACGCCCTGGGATTATGTCAATTTCAGCGACGAGTATTATCAATGGGCGAAAGAACGTTCTGACAACCCGGCAACTTCTGATCCTGTCAGACTCAATCCAAATGATCCAACGCTCTACGAATACATGGGCAACAGGGATTGGACGAAATACTATCTCGGTAACAGCACCTTTTCGCAGCGCCAGAATATTTCTATTTCAGGCAAGTCGAACAACACAACATATTATCTGTCCGGTGCATACGATACACAGAGCGGCTCCTTGAAAATTGCTGATGACAAATTCGAACGATACACTATGCGCGGAAAGATCAACTTCAAGCCCGCCAAGTGGTTGTCTGTAGGTAACAACACGAGCTTCTCCGTTACAGACAGAAGCAAGCCGCTGGATCTGTCCATCTTCGATATCTACAATCTTCACCCTACGGACTGGGACAAGAATCCCGACGGAACATGGGCAAATAACGAAGTGGGAAGAATGGGGGCGAAATTGACAGATGGAGGAAGGATCAACGAT
>JAAURZ010000384.1 GCA_012031955.1 Bacteroidia bacterium | reverse complement strand
GGGTCGCCCGTTAACCTGGTGTATACCAGCAAAGAACTGCCCGACGGCCGGCTGCTCGCCACGATCGAACGGTCGGCGAGCACTGCCAGCGCGGAATAGGTTTCTTCACTCCACCGCTTTCGCCGGCCCACGGAGCCGGCGAAAGTTCTCGTTCCCATCTATCCGTAATATCCTTTCGGCATCGCCACTGCCAGTCAACCGAAACATCGTGTCTCTCATCATCGCTGCAAACGGTGGCGATACATTAATGCCATGATCTCTGATTAGGAAAAGGTAAATAGATAATGATTTACCTAAACCTGAACCCACACATGAACGAAACGATCAACCGCCGGACCTGGCTCAAGCGCGGCGCACTTACAGCCGGGGGCCTGGTGACCGGCTTGTCGGCACTACAACACCTGCAGGCAGCACCCGCTTATGGCATGGCGCCCTACCTTGGGCACCACCGGCTCTCCGAAAACTATCATATCACGGCTAAAGCCAACGGCGAACTGAAGGCGCGCTTGCTGGCGAATGAAAATCCGTGGGGACCGTCGAAGAAGACCGTGGCTGCCGTTGCGGCGGCGGCGGCGAAAGGAAACCGCTATGTGTACAAAACTACCATGAAGATGGTGGAGGTGCTGGCTGAAAAAGAAGGGGTGACGCCGGATCACATCCTGCTGGCACCCGGCTCTACCGACGTGCTCGAGAAAGTGGCCTTCGCACTTTGCATGAAAGGCGGCAACGTGGTATCGGCCGACCCATCATACATGTCGTTGGTCAACACAGCGCGCTCCATCGGCGCCACCTGGAAGAACATACCGCTCACCGCCGACTATGCGCACGATCTCGACGCGATGGAAAAGGTGGTGGACGCCGACACGAAACTCGTCTATGTCTGCAATCCCAACAACCCGACGGGTACACTCACTCCCATCGACAAGCTCAAGGCCTTCTGCACGCGCGTTGCTCCGAAAGTGCCTGTGTTCATCGACGAAGCGTACCTTGAACTTCTCGACGACCATGAAAGCCAAACGGCGGTGGGTCTGGTAGCCGCAGGACACGACGTGATCATCGCCCGCACTTTCTCGAAGATACACGGCATGGCCGGCCTGCGCATCGGCTACATGGTGGCCAAACCCGAGCGCATCAAGATGATACAGGAACTTGTGCGCACTGAAATGGGCATCAGCGTTACATCGCTCGAAGGGGCCATGGCGAGCCTGCTCGATACCGAGTTCCAGCAATATACACGCAGCAACTTCAAGATCAATCGCGAGTACACATTCCAGCAACTAAAGAAAGCCGGGCTCGCACCCATACCGTCCACCACCAACTTCATACTTTTTCCCATACAAATGCCTGTGAAAGACCTGCTCGACAAGATGCTGGAGAAGGGTGTGGGCATACGCGGCTACGAGATATCGGGCAAGCCTTACGCGCGCGTGAGCATGGGCACGATGGACGAGATGAAGCTGTTCGCCAAGAGTCTTAACGCCATCATCAGCTAACCAAATTGTTCACGACCAGTTATCGATTCAAGTAAATGAACGCTGCAGAGACTACGTTGTCGCTGGTGTTGCTGATCGGAGCAGGATACCTGCTGAAAGGCAAGATAAGCAGCAAGGAACAACGCGACGGCATACGCACCATCATCCTGAGCATGGCGCTGCCGGCAACGATATTTATTGCGCTTGTCAAGATCAAGTTCTCGGCGGGCCTCATCATGATACCTGCGCTGGCGCTGGCATTCAACCTGGTCATGTACCTGGTTGTGAGCAAGCTGCCGTTGCAAGCGCTCTTCGGCCTGTCGGACGCACGCTATCGCACCTTCGCGTTGCTGATACCGTCGCTTGCCCCGGGTCTCTCGTGCTTTCCCTTCATACTGGAATTCAGCGGAGAAGGCACAGTGGCACAGGCCGCGCTGGCCGACCTCGGCAACAAAATATTCGTGCTCATCATTGCCTATGTGATCGCCATGAAGTGGTTTTTGAATGCCAGGCATGGAACGGAAGAAAGGGTGTCCGTCAACCTGCGCGACGTGTTGAACTCGCTCATCAACGAACCTGTGAACATGGTGATTGCCGTGGCCGTGCTGATGCTGAGCCTGGGCCTTACCTACGACTCGCTGCCCCTGTTCCTGCGCATGAGCATCGACAAGGTGAGCCTGCTCATGACACCGCTGGTGCTCGTGTTCATCGGCATGTCGGTCAAGTTCACATGGCAACAGGTGCGCACCATCTTTTCATTCCTGTTCCTGCGCGCCGCCATCGCCTTCGCGGTGTCTGCACTGCTGTTGCTGGTGCTGCCCGTGCCCGACCTTGCCACAGCGCTGCTCATTGTTGTGTTTCCGCAGAGCGCCTGCAGCTTCTGGCCCTACTCCCACATGGCCGCCGTGAGCGCGCTGGAGCGCAAACAAGAGAGCAGTCATCGCACCTTCGACCTCGACTTCGCCATGAACGTGATCGGGTGCTCCCTGCCTTTCTCGGTGTTGCTTATCCTGCTTGTGTATACGTCCGGTTCATTCTTCGCCGAAAGCACCAATGTGTTCCTGGTCGCGGCCGTTTTACTGGCACTGGCGGTGACGCCCGCGTTGGTGCCGATATGGCGCGCGCAGCGGTATGCCAACGTCGAAAAGTAGCTAGTCAGGCTCGGGCAGTGCCGCGTACAGAAAGTGGCCGTCGTCTTCCAACTCAGGGTGTGTGGTGAAAATGATGGAGACATCTTCGGCGGCAGTGCCCGCATTGTCCTTGAACAGGTACAAGGCGATGCTCACTTCGTCGGCACTGCCTTCGCGGTAGCGTGTGAGGGGAAAGAGAAAAGTGAACTCTTCGCCCGGCGCCACCTGGCGTTGCACCACGTCGGCGGACGCAAACACCTGATTGCCGAACGTGCCTTCTTCCCTGCCCTGTGCATTGCCGGAAAATCGGCCACCTTCATTCACCTTTACCATCACGTATATCTGCTCTGCCGTTGAGGCATCGGGTATGTACCACCACCGCCGCAGTTCTATTACATCCATCAGCTTGCGGCGCTGCTGCTGGCGCTCCACATACGCCGCGTGGTCGATGTGCCTGCGCCGGTTGTCATAAATGAAGTAGCCGCCAAACACAACCACGCAGGACACGCACGCCGCTGGCCAGGTGCACATATACCAGCGACACCTCTTTGAGCAGCAGGAGAAACACGGTGCTGAAGACCAGGTGGGCGCCGAGAATGAAACCGTAGGTAGAAATGAGGGCCCCCCGGAAGTCAAGCGAAATCCATCCGCCCTTGCCCTTCAGCAGGTACTGGTCGATCAAATACAAAGGTCCAGCAAGCAGCACCAAGACGAGACAAACGTAGAGGTGTTGACGATACATTCAGGAAAGATAAGCAGAAATCCGGCGCGGCAAAATAGCAAAACTCAGGCATGGGCTCGCATGAGAATGGGGGTGTTGTGGTCATATCCGCCTGAGGTGTAGTTAGTACAATTTATCGCTTCTCCCAAAACGTACTGCCTTCCTTTGCGGTAAAAATACTTTTGGGGATGTAAGGCACGAGCTTACTGAATCACGCGACCACGATTCTTTGGCAAAATATCCTGGTATAGCGGAGTTTGAAGCATACCTGGTACCCAATGTTCACTGCGTCAACAACAATGCTCTCATCCAGCCTAACCCAAGTAGGATCTGTTCTTAAAACCTTGTACGCAATAGCTTTGTAATCATGTTCCGATAGCCTCAGTATCCGTTCTTCACATTTCTCTTGAGCAACTCAATCACCACCCTCAGACGAACAATGTTATCACCGTATATCACTATTTCCTCCAAATGCCTGACTTTCTCAAACGATGATTTTATGCCAGATAAAATCATGGTATTCGCCGTCTTTCACATAAAACCAATTTCCATTAGTACTGATTAGGATCTCCTGATTTATGTTTTAGGTGCGGTAGATTTTCCTCGTTGACAGACTGTTCCATG
>JAAURZ010000383.1 GCA_012031955.1 Bacteroidia bacterium | reverse complement strand
TCCCGGCGGACGCGTTCAATGAACGATCGCCTTCAGGGCTGTCTGTGGATGTGCCATCGGTCGGCTGGACGGCCCGCTCGGTATCAGCTTGCTGTTCGCGTCCGGGCTTACTTGGCGCGTCGGTATTCTGCGTGAGGAGTTTACCATTCTGGCCTTGCGATTCTACATACGTGTTGTAATAGCCGACGCCTGCAATGGCCATAGCAAACACCACGGAGGCCGCGGCCAGCATTTTGTAAAACAGAATGCGGCGCTTCAGCTTGCCCCCCTCTTGCCTTTCGAGTGCAAGCTCTACAGTTGGTCCACACCTCGGTAGAGGGGTTGACCTCGGCCTGCTCAAAGGCATTCTTCCATGATTCCTCAAACTTTTGCCTCTCCATATTTGTGATAATAGGCTGATTCCTTACTTAGTTTTTTCTGCAGTAGCGCCTTAGCGCGCGCAAACTGCGACTTCGATGTTCCCTCCGAAATTCCCAACTGCTCGGCAATTTCCTTATGACTATATCCTTCGATGGCGAACAGGTTAAACACGATCTGACAACCCTGGGGCAAGCTTTGAATGAGTTCCAGCAGTTGCGTGAGGTTGATGCCCGATATGCTTATTTCATCCTCCGGCAGATCTATCTCCTCCACGTCCACCATGGGAAACAGGTAAAGTTTCTTTCGCTGGTGGTTCAAGGCCGTGTTCACCATAATGCGCGTGATCCAGGTTTCCAGTTTGGATTCCTTGCGAAAGTTCTCTATCCCGGCGAAAACCTTGATAAAGCCTTCCTGCAGGATGTCTTCGGCTTCAGGAGTGGATTTGGCATAACGAAGGCAAACGACCATCATTTTTCGGCAATAGCGGTCATAAAGCGCTTTCTGGAAAGCCCTATTGCCTTTGCGGCAGCCTTCTATTAGCTCTTCCTCTTGGAGCATGTAGCCTTTTGCGGGATCAATTTGTACTGTCTTAGACACGATTGCCGTTTATTGGGTTGGAATCTGTTCCAGGAATTTTAGCTTTGAGTACATGAATCTGCGTGCATCGATGGGCGTGTTCATGGGCGTTTTCACTGCCTGTGTGCCACTGCCACAAAGTTCGAGTTTTTCACAAGAGAATCCTAAGGAGATACAGCTTAGCGACCGGGTATACGAGCCGGGCATCCGAACGGCTATGCTTCACCCCGACACCGGCTCGCCGCAGGCGAACCTTGAGCCTGCTGTTACAGAAATAAGCAGGATGAACTTGTTGCTGGAATTCGACGACCTGAGCGAGCAATCCTCGTCCTACTCCATCCGGCTTATACACTGCAACCGCGATTGGTCCAAGTCGGCCCTCCAGGACCTGGATTTTCTCATCCAATTCAACTCCTTCCCCATTCTTGAGTATGCGTATTCCATCAACACGCACATTCCCTATATCCACTACCAGGTCGCGCTGCCGCCGGTGAAGCTTCCCGGCAACTATGTGGTGGCCGTATACCGCGACGAAGACAAGAATGCGGTGGTGCTGACGCGAAGGTTCATGGTGTATCGCCAGCAGGTCACGTTTTCGCGTGAGCGCAACATGGTAGGCGCAGGTTCGGTGGCCGACGCATACCAGCAGGTCAACTTCAAAGTCAACTACAATGGGCTCGATGTGATGAACCCGCTACAAAACTTGTCAGTGAACATGCGGCAGAATTTCCGTTGGGACAACCAGCGTATGAGCATGCCGCCGAGTTTTGTACGCGAAAGCGAAAGGACGCTTGAGTTCCGCTATTTCGACAAGAGCAACATGTTCAGGGGTGGAAATGAATTCCGTTGGTTCGACATTCGTTCCCTCAATTACCCGGGCCGTAACGTGGCAAGGGTGGAACGCGCGCAAAAACCATATGAAGTCTTTGCGGCCTTCGACAAACCGCGCGACACCGAGGCATACGCTCAGTATGCCGAAATGAATGGGCAGTACTACGTAAACAATCTCGACGTGAACGACGTGGCGGCGGCAAACTACGCCTATGTGAATTTCACGTTACTCACCGCCCCTGTCGAGGGAAGCGTGCATGTAATGGGCGCCTTCAATAACTGGTCGGTAGACAACAACACCAGGATGGCCTACGATGCCGCCCGGCAAGGCTACACATGGCGAACACTGCTTAAGCAAGGGATTTACGATTACCAATACGGATTCGTGTCGAATGATCAGCCTGCAGATTTTCTGGAAGGTTCGCATTATCAGACTGAAAATGAATACGAGGTGTTTGTCTACTACCGGCCCTTTCAACCCAACGCCGATCTGTTGGTAGGGTATTTCCGGTTTAGTGAGAACGCCCGCTAGGCGTAGTTGAGTTCTTCCGCCGTGGCACGTTTCACCGAGTCATTACTTGCAATGTCGAGCATGCCGAAGCCCTTGTGCGAAAAATGACCGAGCCCATTGTCGTATACGAATTGCTGTACTTCTTTGGCGGCATATAGCGTGAACGGAAAGGTGTAGCCCCTCACTTCAAATTTGATATCGTTGTCGAATAGCGGATAGATGCGCGCAAACTTTTTGTGGCTAGCCTGAATACGGTGGATGTAGTCGGCATCAGGCACGATCTGGAATTTGTAGAACGATGTAAGTTGCTCTGCAGTATAGCTGCCTGTGCTTTCCATGCGGCTGAGGGTGGACTCGTACAAAAGATCCGAAAATTCGTCGCTGTCGGGCAGCACAAATTTCTTGGATCGGTCGTCGTTAAACGCGGTGGTATGAGCACTATAGGTGAAATGCACAAGAACTTGGCCTCGTCGCCTATAATTACCGGCTCCTCGGCCTCCATGCTCTCGGGCGCAAGCTGCAGGTTGCCCACCATGATTTCTTTCTGTTCAAACAACTTTGCGAGGAAGTAGTCTTGAAACGTTTTGTCTTTGCAGGCGAACACGAGCGTAACTTTGGAGGAGTAAAATGGAGCCCTTTCCTGCTGATTTTAGTCTGTCCTTTGAGTCCGGAGAAATTGAAGTGCGTGTAGTCTCTGTATTCGGGAGAATTACCAAAGATCAAGATTCCCTTAATGACTTGTGCCAGCAAGTACTGATGATGGAATGGAACATAGGCACCTCTGTTCTTGAGCGAAAAAATGATCCTGGTTCTCAAATTATAAAAAAGTATAAATGGGGCTAAAAAATACACAAACCAAACCCCCGCTTCCTCCTGAACCTGAGCGGTTTATAAAGCTAAAAAAAATCAGAAAGGTTCTAAACCGGATGTAAGGAATCTTTACACATTGAAGCGAAAATGCATAATGTCACCATCCTGCACGATATATTCCTTTCCCTCAACGGCAATCTTTCCGGCCTCCTTGCAGGCTTGCTCAGTTTTATACTGTTGATAATCAGTAAGTTTAATAACCTCAGCCCTGATAAAACCCTTCTCAAAATCGGTGTGGATTACGCCGGCCGCCTGAGGTGCTTTCCACCCGCGGACAATCGTCCAGGCGCGAACTTCCTTCTCGCCGGCGGTAAAATAGGTAATCAGGTTCAGCAAGTGGTACGACGCCCGTATCAACTTGTTCAATCCCGACTCGGTAAGGCCGTACTCCTCCAGGAAGGCTTTGCGGTCGGCCTCCGACTCCAGTTCCGCGATCTGGGCTTCAATAGCCGCGCTTATCACGACAACCTCGGCATTCTCCTGCGCAACCCTGGCCTTGAGGGCATCCACATGGCGATTGCCGCTCGTATCGTTCGCCAACTCCTCCTTAGCCGTACCGAAAATCATCTCCCACTGGGTCTGCCAGTGACTGACCGCGCTTTCGGACGTCTCTTCTCCGCCCGCCGGGACGATATAGGCGAGCAACAAAAGGTCGAGCACCAGCATGTCGCCGATCTCGCGCAGCAGCAGCCCCATCAGTTCCCGGAACGTGTAAACCCGGGGGCCGCCCAGCTCGTAGATCTTGCCCTTGGCTTCGGGCATCGACAGGGGCGCGCATGATCGCTTCGGCGACAATCGCGCGTC
>JAAURZ010000382.1 GCA_012031955.1 Bacteroidia bacterium | reverse complement strand
TATCCCAACAGCGTAAACGGTGTCCGCAGAAGTGCAGTCAATAACACATCGGGCGCCGACGACTACTCGCCATTTACATTTAAGGCGCTCAACCCGCAAACGGTTAACTCAAGACTCAATCCTTCTTATTCATTCGATAATTTCGTGGAAGGCGATTGCAACAGGCTCGCGCGCTCCGCAGGCCTCGCGGTAGCCAAGAAGCCGGGCGTTACATCTTTCAACCCGCTTATGCTGTATGGCGGCGTGGGTGTTGGCAAAACGCACCTGGTGCAGTCCATCGGCAATGAAATAAAAATAATCTTCCTGATAAGATCGTGCTGTATGTAGACCAAAACGATTTTACCAATCAGTTTCTCGGCGCATTGCAGAATCACAAACTACAGGAGTTCCAGAATTTTTACTTGCAGGTGGACCTGCTCATCCTTGACGACGTGCAGTTCCTGGCAGGCAGAGAGAAAACACAGGAGATGTTCTTTCACATCTTCAACCAGCTTCACCAGTCCGGCAAGCAGATTATCATGACCAGTGATTGCCCACCGCGCGATCTGAAGGGATTTCAGGAGCGGCTGCTGTCACGTTTTAAGTGGGGCCTCACTGCCGACTTGCAGGAACCCGACTTCGAAACCAAACTTGCGATCATCCACCGTAAGATGCAGGCTGACGGCATCCGCATCCCCACGGAAGTGGCTGAATACCTGGCCTACAGTGTAGACACCAACCTGCGCGACATGGAAGGCGTGCTCAACTCGTTGATCTTTCATGCCACGCTGTTGAAAAAAGAAATCGACCTGGAACTGGCGAAAGAAGTGCTCAAGAACCTCATCAAAGAAATCCAATCCGACGTGAGTGTCGATTTTATCCAGAAAACTGTTTCCGAGTATTTCAAGGTCGACCTGGATTCGTTGAAAGGGAAAGTGAAAAAGCGCGAGATCGTGATACCGCGCCAGGTGGCCATGTATTTTTTGCAAGCGCTATACCCAGCTTACCCTTGCGCTTATCGGTGAGAACTTCGGTGGCCGCGATCACAGCACGGTCATCCATGCGCTCGAGTCGGTCGAAGACATGATGAAAACGGATCCCAACTTCCGCGGCTCTGTTGACGAACTGGGCAAGAAGCTGAAAATGCGTGTCTAAATTTCTCCTACCGAATTATAAACGGAATTTCCACCTGCTGTTTTGAACTGTTCACACCGTAGATGTAACCACGGCCCCTGTACTCTTTAAAGAATTTGTTGACGTCGTCAGGGTCTTTGATGCGCAAGCGGTTGATGGCAATGATGGTAAAGTTTTCCGGCACGCCGATCTGCTTCAGGCGGCTGTCGTCCTTCATGTTAAATACCTTTACGCCATATTCGGTTGCTTCGAGTTGAGCGCCGAGTTGGGTAGAAAATTCGATGCGGCGCTGGATCACATCCGGCGAGCCATTGCGGTTCACCATGGTGAACGATGCCGACTTGTCCTGTCCCTTGTGCTGATAGTTGAGCGACACTTTGTCGCCGGGGCGCAGGTAGGCGACCTCTTCTTCAAATTCGCTTTGGGTGTTCACCGCCCTGCCGTTTACACGCGTGATGATGTCGCCCGGTACAAGGCCCGCCTTGTAGATGGGGCCTTCGCGTTCCACACCTTCCAGCAACACACCGTTGTAATCCTTCACACTCGTGTCCAGCTCATATTTCCTGGCATTGTCATAATTGTATTCTGTAACCGTGCCGCCGAAGAAAGCCTTTTGGGCGACACCGTATTTAACCAGGTCGTCGAACACCTTGCGTGCAATGTCGACCGGTATGGCAAAAGCATAGCCTGTGTAAGAGCCTGTGCGCGACAGGATGGCGGAGTTGATGCCGATCAGTTCGCCGTTCTTGTTTACAAGCGCGCCACCCGAGTTGCCTGGGTTGATGGCTGCGTCGGTTTGTATAAATGATTCGATCGGGAATTTATCTTCCAGTATGCCGATGCGACGACCCTTGGCACTCACGATGCCGGCGGTAACCGTGGAAGAAAGCGTATATGGATTGCCCACGGCAATAACCCACTCGCCCACCTGCAAAGTTTTGGAGCTACCCAGCGTGATGGCGGGCAGGTTGTTTTCCTCAATTTTGATCACGGCCAGGTCGGTGGAGGGATCGGTGCCCACAAGTTTGGCGGGATACATTCGCTTGTTGTAGCTCACTTCGATGCGCTCCGCGGAAGCCACCACGTGATTGTTGGTAATGATGTAGCCGTCTTTGGTGAAGATGACGCCCGATCCGCTACTCACTTGCTGACGGTTTCCACTCTCTCCAAAAAACCAGTCCCAGTACGACACGCTGACACCTTGAGAAATGCTGTTGATGAACACCACGCTGGGAGTTGCTCTGGCAGCTGCGGCGGCAAAATCTACACTGAAGTCTGGCGCCGTGGAAGATGGTGAGACAGACTCGCCTTGTAGCATCGCAGGCGACTCGTAGCGTACCGAATTAAAAAGTGGTGTGGCACTTTCATGCTGTTGCCAATCGGGCTTTACCACAAATTGATAGAACGCGAACGAACCGACAAAGCCGGCGATGATGCCGATAAGGGCTGTCTTCAACAAATTCTTCATAATCTTTTAATAAAAATTCTCAAGACCAAAGATGGTGCAAAGGTGCCAAAAGTTTTAAAGGACCGCATGCACACAACGCTAAAACGACGTGACTGTTACCTGAGTTCATCACCTTTGTGCGGAAGGGGCGGAAATTCTGATTAGTGGCGGCTGCAACGCCATGTATACTTTTCATACTTTTGCAGGCTATGGGGATACGTTCGGTTTTGGTCCAAACCCTTTGTCGGCCTATATTGACCGCCAGACCCGCGAGTGGTCGGCAAAACCTGCCTTGTTTCAGGAACGCATACGCGCCTTGCTTGTGCAGCGCGCCGCCAATACGCAATTCGGCAGGGATCATCATTTCGAGTCTATCAGGAACTATGAAGATTTCAAAAGGCAAGTGCCTGTGCGCGACTACGAAGCACTGAAACCTTATGTGGAGAAAATAGTACATGGCGATGCCGACGTCACATGGCCCGGCAAGCCCGAGTACCTGGCCAAAACATCGGGTACTACATCCAGGCACCAAGTACATACCCATCACCAAAGAGTCAATTCCCAACCACATCAACAGCGCGCGAATGCTTTGCTCAGCTACGTGCATGAAACAGGTAAGGGGGCGTTTCTCGACGGCAACTTGATTTTTCTTTCCGGCAGTCCGGAGCTCACCACCAAGGCGGGCATTAAAACCGGCAGGCTCAGCGGAATTGTCAATCACCATGTGCCTGGCTACCTGCGCACCAACCAGTTGCCGAGCTACGCGACCAACTGTGTGGATGATTGGGAAACGAAGCTTGAAAAATAATCGACGAAACATTGCACGCCAACATGACGCTGATATCGGGCATACCGCCGTGGGTGCAGATGTATTTCGACCGCATACAGGCGCGCACCGGTAAAGCTATTAAAGACGTGTTTCCCAACTTTTCCATGTTTGTGTACGGCGGCGTCAACTTTGAACCTTATCGCGCCAAGCTGGAAGAATCGATTGGCAGGCGCGTCGACGCCATCGAAACGTATCCGGCTTCGGAGGGATTTATCGCATACCAGGACACGCAACGGCAGGAGGGGCTGCTCATGCTGCTCAACTCCGGAATCTTTTTCGAGTTTATTCCCGCCGACGAATATTTCAACGAAACACCCACACGCCTTTCGATCGAGCAAGTGGAACTGGGAAAAAATTACGCCGTTGTTATCAACAGCAATGCAGGCTTGTGGGGTTATTCCATCGGCGACACCGTGAAGTTTGTTTCCAAAAATCCTTACCGCCTTCTTGTAACGGGCCGCATCAAGCATTTTATCTCGGCCTTTGGCGAGCACGTAATCGGCGAAGAAGTGGAGAAGGCGATGCGAAAGACGGTTGAAAAATTTCCTGAAACAGGTCTGGTTGA
>JAAURZ010000381.1 GCA_012031955.1 Bacteroidia bacterium | reverse complement strand
GTGCCTGCTTTGACCATCTTGTACAACATCGGCCAAGGCCTGTTCGCCAGCGGTCGGGCGCTACCGTGCATGCACCGCCTGCGGCGCGGCGCGGACGACGGGCTTGTTCTGTGGAAAAGTGACGATAAAACGGGTGCCGACGCCCAACTCCGAGGTTACTTCCACCGTGCCGCCAAGCTTGTGAACCGTTTCCTTCATGATGTAAAGTCCGAGGCCCGACCCTTGCACACTATCGGTGGCCCTGAAAAACATGTTGAATATCAGGTTCACATAGTCCTCGTGAATTCCGCGGCCATTGTCCTCAACCGTAAGAACCAGGTGGCCGTCGTTGCCTGATGCTTTAATAAGAACGAACGGTTTTTTATGGAGCGCGCTGAGATCATGAAACTTGATTGCATTGGATATCAGGTTATTCAAAATAATGCGCAACCTGGTTTCGTCGCTAAAAATCTCAGTCACCCGTTCATTCGCGAGTTTAAACTCAATGCTACCAAAATTAGGCGCGAACTGGTGGTCATCGAGCAGCGATCGAACAAGCAAATCAAAATTAATCGGTTCGTTCTTAACGGGCAGACGGGCGTTTCTTGAATAGCTGATCACGTCTTTGATAAAACTCTCAAGCTTGCGCACGCTGCGTTCCATCATGTCCAGGTAGGGCACGATTTTACTATGAGGATCTTCCATCTTCGAGAGTGTGACAAGACCGAGGATGGACTTAGCGGCGCGCTCAGATCATGCGAGGTGCTATAGACGAACCTATCGAGTTCCGAATTCTTCTGGACAAGTTCTTCGTTAATAAGCTTTATTTCGTTGGTACGCTCGGCCACAAGATCTTCGAGATAAGCACGCCTGTGCTTGTTAATGGCAGACGCCGCAGCATACGCCACCCATGCGACCACCAGCAACGTAACCACCGAACCAATAATAAACCAACTCCGTCTCCAGAATGGCGGTCCCACCAGGATATGTACCTGAATGGGCTCACTCCAATCGTACGAGCCGGTTTTCTTCGCTCGAACTTCAAGCACATGCTCGCCCGAATGGAGGTCTGCAAAAGTAATTTTGTTGTCGAGAAGTCGCCTCCAAGGTTGTTCTGGGTTCCACCGATACTCCATGGTAAGGCGTTTTACCGGCAATGATATAGATGAGAAGGCCAACGAGATGAACGTGTTGTATGGCACTTCGAGGCCTTTCGCAAATCGTTTACTTACGCCATTAACGAGCGCTTCGATACAAAAAGGTCTCGGCGTGCGCAAGCGCTCGTCCAACGGGCGCGTTGAGAAGGCAATGCCCTTTGCTGTGCCCGCCCATATCTTATTGAATTTATCCTTGAAAATCCCGCGCGCAAGAATGGTGTTGGATGGCAGTCCATTGCTTTCTTCATATTGCCAGAACTCGCCGGAGCTGATGTTGTAAAGAAACAATCCATAGGCGTTGGCGAACAAAATGCTCTCATCATGTACTTTTCGACAGATTTGATCGCAACAGCGGCCGTTACTTCCGACACGTTGATGCGCTCCACTTTCTCATGATCGTATCGCAGCAGCCCTTCGGTAGACGCCAGCCACAACACATCCTGGCAGGAAGCTATGTCGGTAATGTTGAAGTCACCCTCCAGTTCAAAAGTGACAGGCAGGCTGATGTTCTTAAAATCCGTTTGCCCGGGCTCTTTTAAAAAGAGATAACCATCCTTGCCATTGGAAGCAGCATATATCCCCGTGGGCCCTGGCGAATTACGTTTACGTTGCTGCCCGGAGTAAGTGCAATCTTGTGGTGATGCACAACGTAGTCGGGAGTAACCGAAGTCACTACTTCACTGTTTGCCTGGCTAAGCCAGACTTCGCCTGAAGCGTCTACGAACAGGTCATGTATGAATCGGCCGTAAGGCGAACAATCAATCTCCTTTACCAATGTCTCGTTATCAAAAACCAGCACGCCATACTGGTTGGTCGCCCACAGCCGGTCGCCATGATGCTGCAATCCCTGGAAGTACCCTGCCGGGTTGGTGTAGATGACGGTGGCGGTGCCGGCGCCCTGCCCGGTATTGCTGGCAGAAAAAAGCGAAAGGCGGTTGGTAAAATAAAGCCTGTTATGATTGACATCTTCGGCAATGCCCTCAATAAAACCGGGCTGCCCGGGATAGTTGAACGAATTGAAAATATGTCGTTGAACTACATAGACGCCCTCATTGCTGGCAAGCCATACATCGCCGGTCTGTGATGCAAAGGCACGATTGACGTTGGTGATGTGTTGCTCTAACGGGCTAAACGCAAGGGCCCCGTCGCGGCGCGTCATCCAGTAATGCGTGAGGCCAAATGTGGATATAAACCACGTAGAGTCGTTGACTGGGTTGATGGCAGAGGTAAGCGTACAATCCAGGATTTTCGATGATGAAGCAATCTGTTTTCCCTCCCAGCCCAACAAGTACAAGCCATCGCCTGCGGCCACCACCAAAGTCGTGACCCACTTTTTTTACGTCGGCTATTTCCTGTGGCAATGTGCAAGGCATGCGAACAAACTCGTTGCGCTTCTTGTCGAGATGCCATGCTTTACCCATAAAGGCAACAGCATAGATATCACCATTTCTTTCGAAGACTGTAAAGGACCGGAGAAATATCGGTGACTCTTCGAAGGGAAAGGGATATCGTTGGATTTTTTTCCATCCCACCTGGTTATGGCTTCCGGCTCGCCAAACCAGAAGTTACCTGCCGAGTCTTCGACCATACTTTTCGGATACCAAAGTGCACTGTCAGTAACGTTGCGCATGGCTGCCAAAACCCTGTCGAACACTACTGTATCCAGTCTGTTATCAATTCTTACTACATCCAGGTCGGCAAATGCGAGCAACTGCTTATTGTCGCGCCGCAAAAAACCTTTCGCGTACTGGCTATGCAATGCTTCTTTGTAGGGTGTGAAATTAAACCCGTCGAATTTGACGAGACCTTCATCGCATGCGATCCAAATGAAACCGAGTGAATCCTCAGAGATGTCTTTAATGATATCACTGGGCAGACCATCCTCGACGGTGAACTGCCGGATACGGTAGTCCTGTGCAAACGCGCTGGTGACGCACGCGCACAATCCTAATATCAAAACCGCAAGTCTCATATTGCTTCTTTTTGAAGCGTTATGTATCGGGCTCCAAGACGGGTATAGGCATGACGCGTTTGTTTTTGAACAAAGGCATCAATGACACTAATTCAATATAGCCCAATCCGGGCTCACGTACAAGAAATTCCGGCAATTCGACAGACTACGCTGTTGGCGTCTTTTGGCACCTGACAATTGTCCAAAAGCGCATCCAAAGCAGATTTTCCCGCTTACGAAAAATGCAGTTAGCCGCCGGGTATCCCCGTGTCAACCGTGGAGCCGACAGTCGACAAGTTGGCCTCAAATTGTTGCAAACAGCCCCCAGGTTTGTCGCATGGAGCCCGCCCCGGAAATTTTTGTTTTCACTAAGTTTGACTTGCAAGAAAACACCACAGCGCATGATGAACTCAAAGAAATTCAAGACAGTCGACGAATACATAGCAGCACTGTCGCCCGAAAAGGGAAAGCTGATGAAGGCGATTCGAAAGGCGATACACATGGCGCTGCCCGGCGCCGAATCAGTAATCAGTTACAACATGCCAGCCGTAAAGGAAAACGGCATCGTCATCTTTTATGCAGCCTACAAAGAGCACATTGGCATTTACCCCAAGCCTTCGGGGGTGAAGGCATTTGCCAAGGAGCTCGCCAGGTACGATGGCTCTAAGGGAACGATTAAGCTACCGCTGAACGAACCGATGCCACTTGATTTGTTAACGCGCATCGCTGTATACCGCGCGGAAGAGAACAAAAAAGCCGCCCCGAAAAAAGGCGGCTCTCAAGAAAAAAAACGGCAAGGAAGAAAAGTACCGTCAAGGAGCGGTGAGATTACTTGGCAATACGCATTTGCGTCTGGCTGGCGGCGGATG
>JAAURZ010000380.1 GCA_012031955.1 Bacteroidia bacterium | reverse complement strand
GGCAGCGATACGGCTGTGGCCTGGTCGCGGTGACGCACAATGATAGCCTTTGGCGCCGTCCGCATCGGGCAAACTCAACAGCTCACCAAAAAGCGTGTGTCAAAAAGAGCGGGTACACCGATTGTGCCTGCGTACGCGGAGGCAACCACTGGTGTGCCTGGCCCGCTGTGCCGGACAATCAGCGCGCGCAGGTGACTGTCAGACACCGCAGGTTGGTCGCACACCATTATAAGTGCCGCGGAAGTAGCAGGCCTGTGTTCTATAATCCATCGCATGCCCTGCTTGATGGACGCCCCCATTCCGCTACTCCACGAGGTGTTGGTTACAGTTTGAATTGAAATGTTCCTGAGGCACTCGATGTGATTGTCGGCGTTTGCGCCGAGCACAACTACCGCATTGGTGCCGCTAACAGCTACTGCAATTCGCGCCGCCCGTGCCAGCATCGGCTCACCATCAAGGTAGAGCATTTGTTTCGAGGTACCCATTCGCGCTGATGCACCTGCGGCTAACAGAATCACGCCGATGTTGCCGCTTACTTCCACGTTACGTAGTCCAATGGTTTGGCGCTCAGGAATTCTTTTTCGCCGATGGTTTCTCCCTCCGACGAGTCCGTGTCCACGAGTATCTTCCAGGTTCCATTTTCCTTTCGGAGTACGACGTGAAATTTGCCATAGTAGCTTGTAGTATTGCCATCCTTTGCCTGGGCAGTTGTCTTGTACACCCCGACTTCAACGGCAAGATCGCCGCCAGCAATGCGCTCCGTAAAGTGCAACTGCAGGTCTACCTTGCGACCGCTTTCCTTTGCACCCGAAGCAGATTGCACCATTCGCTCGCGGTATTCACTCCAATTCCACACCGCCTTTGAATCGCGCGGTGATCGCACGGCATCTTTCGAATGTAATGCCATGAAGCCCTCTGCATCGCGACTGTTAAATGTGTTAATAAAAGGCAGCCAGACCTGCGTGTTGATGTCGGCTTGCGGCGATTGGGGATACCCGGCGTGAGAAGCAAGCGCAAGCAACAGGATAACACATGATCTCATAAGAAGTAAGATTATTGATTGCCTGCATTTCTCGCCGCAGCGGGGCTTATGTAGACCTGCTTGAAAACCTGGTCGCTCATTTGGTCGCGCTGATGAATGGGTCCGCTTCGGTACTTGAGGAATCCACCTGACCGTGCCGCATACTTCGCCTGAATCTCTGCGATGATCGACACGGCGATTTCATCCGGTGTTTCTGCGCCTATGTCGAGACCAATGGGTGCGTGTATGCGGTGAAAATCCTGTTGGGTCAATGCAATCCCTTCCTGTTCGAATTCTGCAAACATCTTGTCGAAGCGCTTGCGTGGCCCGAGTATGCCAATGAACGGCGTGGTTGTCGGAAGCAGCTTACGCAAAACATCGCGGTCATATTCATAGTTGTGCGACATCAGTATGCAAGCCGTGTAGGGCGTCACCCGAATTTCTCTGTCAACAAAGTCACGGTGACACAACGACAGCTTGCTTCCCTCCGGGAAGAACGCCGGCGCAAGGTGGGCCACACATCGTCCGTGATTTGTACATCCCATCCCAAAGACATGGCAAGCTGACTTACAGGTCGTGCGTCAAAGCCGCCACCGAAGATCAGTAGTGACAACGATGGTTGAATCAGTTCTATAAACACGTCCACATTCTGCCCGGCGATATCATAGGCAATGGCCTCCGACCGCTTGTGGTCAAATACCTTCAAAAGATCCGGCGCGATTTGGTCGCCCAGCGGCCCGCCTGCGAGGCTTCCGGAGAACGACCCATTATCGTGCGCAAATAATTTTTCGCCGGTTTGACCGGCCCCCGAAAAGACAGTGGCCAGAGCCACGGGATTGTTGATGCTGATGAGTGACTCGAACAGTGTGATCGCATGGTCGGGCGACTCATGGTCGACCGGCTCAATCAGCACGTCAATTACGCCATTGCAACCTAGCCCGATGCCCAGGTTTTGGTTGCTTTCCTCTCGCGTGTCGTACGTAACGGTAAGCGGAATCTTTTCGGCCATTACCCGGCGGGCTTTTCGAAGGGCATCGCCCTCCAGGCAGCCGCCGCTGATCGACCCAATCCAACGACCGTCGTTGGTGATGAGCATGCGTGCACCCGGGCTTCGATAACTTGAACCGCGCACACGCACTACCGTTGCCAATGCGGCCTTTCTCAGGTTGAAGTCAACCTGGTGATACGCATCTACTATCGCTTTGAGTTCCTTCATCGTATTTCTTTAAACAGGTGCCGTTGCGCCATCCGTAGTTCTCGGTGAGATGAGTAATCGTTTTACCTGCAAATCTCCAAAGCCATAGACGCCTTCCGTTTTGGAAAACGCCTGAAATAACTGGGGGAAATTGTCTATCCCCTCCATCATCAGCTCTTTCAGTCGTTGTTGTGGTCGGCCCAGCCCGCCGGGCAGCGACGGGAACCTGGACACGTGTGCGCGACATACTTCTGCCAGCCTTGGAAAGCACGGAGAAGCGGCCGACGCGAGATGCATTATGTTGGCGTGATCGTTCGTGCGAAAGGCACCCCACAATTGCAGTCCCAGTTGCAAATCGTCTTCGGTGAAGGGTATGCGACTGTCGAAGTAATGCTGAAGATCCAGCGTATTGAGCGGGCCAAAGCCGCACCAGCGATGGGCGTCTATTTGATCCGGAGGTGGCACCCAATAAACCGCAGTGGCTGGCGTATGACGCCGGATAAAGTCAAGGCAAAACCACATGTTTGCCTGGCAGAAAAGATCGTGCTCGAACCACAAGTAAACTTCAGAGGTATGGTCTGTATTCAGCAACTTGCTAAACTCTGCCACCACAGCATCATAGCCTGGGCCATTGTAGCCCAACTCCTGGTCGTATGCCTCGTACTCTTCAGCGAAAAACGCTGCGCGCGCACCCCAGAATGCTTCCTGGGTTGGTGCGTCTAACGGCCCCTCTACCATGCATTCACGACACACAATGAGATCCCCCAGGATGTTCTTGTCGAACTTCCTGGCTAGTTCATCGCCATTGAGAATGTGGTAGTTCATTGGTTATTATTTGGCGGCGGCCACTTCTTCTGGGCGCACTGGTTCGCCCTTGTTGCCCCAACTATTTCTCACATAGTTCAATACATCGCTTACCTCCTGATCGCTCAGATCAAATCCGGTCATCACGTTGTTGTAGGCTTTGCCGTTCACCTTAATCTCACCTGTCACACCCTGCAATACTTGTATAATGGATCGCTTCTTGTCAGCCATCAGGTAATCGGACTTGGCTAACGGAGGGTATACACTGTCTATTCCCTGCCCCTGATCGAGGTGGCATGTCACACAATAGGAAAGGTAGACCTCTTCGCCTCTGGCAACACTGGCTTTCAAATCAAACTTCTGTTCGATGGTCGTCGCGGCAATGCCGGTGATCAGAACTACCAGCATGCTGTATATCAAATAGCTTTTCTTCATTCTGTCTAATCTGGTTAAGGTCAAACGGCAGCTTGCGTATGCGCTTTCCGGTGAGGTCGAACGGCGTGTGCCGACGAGCAGCTCGTACAGGATCACGCCGAGCGAGTAGACGTCGCTGCGGATGCCGACGGCGTCGCCGCGAATCTGCTCGGGCGCGGCGTACGCCGGAGTCATCAGGCGCAGGCCGGTGCGCGTCTGATCGACCGGCGAATCGAGGTCCGCGAGCTGCTTCGCGATGCCGAAATCGAGCAGCTTCACCGCGCCGTCGCGCGCCACCAGGATGTTCGACGGCTTGAGATCGCGGTGGATCACCGCGTGCGAGTGCGCGTGCTGCACCGCCGCGCACACGCTGCGGAACAATTCGAGCCGGCCCTCGAGGCTCGTCGCGTGCGCACGGCAATAATCGGTGAGCGGCTCGCCGTCGACGTACTCCATCGCGAACCACGGCGTTCCGTCCGGCAGCGTGTCGGCGTCGTGGAGCTGCGCGATCGCCGGATGGGAG
>JAAURZ010000379.1 GCA_012031955.1 Bacteroidia bacterium | reverse complement strand
AAGCCACCCCTTCCCGAAAACGTGTGCATAAACCGCAGGTACAGCCCATAACGGAGGCCCTGTTTTCGAAAAGTAGGCCCCATTACCGCCGGCGAATGGTGCAAAAATACCCTGTTGGCGCAAGTGAACGAATCACAACTATCTATGCATCAGTGAGTTACATTTGATTATTTGTAAAAAGTTGGTGTTCTTTAACAAACGAACAAACAAAATTTTTTAAGTATGGTACGTACACTGAATTATAACAAGCAGCAAGAGTTGATGAATGAGCTGAAGGCTGAGTTCCCCGGTGTGACCGACGCAGAACTGCAGCATGTGAATGATTCCTTCGATGAACTGATCAACAGCATTTCGCTGAAGACGCAGCGGAACAAGGAGCAGGTCGCTAAGATCGTAAATGGCAAGCTGGAGCGCCTGTATTCAAAAACGATCTAAAAGTCTTCCACGATAATGAAGGGGCTGCCTCAAAAGGGCGGTCCTTTTTTTATTCCCTGAAATTACCGTTAGTTTTGCCGTTCACCTGGCGCGCTATGGGAGGCTAGTACCAATTTATGGCAGAAGAACTGTTTTCAACCGGTGGCAGAACTACCCTTTTTGCCGAAGTGCTTCTTCCCGTTCCTATCCCCAAGTACTTTACCTATCGCGTACCCCACCAGTTCAACGATGGCGTACTACCTGGCAAGCGCGTGATTGTGCAGTTTGGCGATCGCAAGATTCTTACCGGAATTGTAGTTAACGTACACGAGCAGCCACCCAAGGACTACGAAGCCAAATACATACTGGAATTGCTGGATGAGTTTGCGTCGCTGGAAGGTGTACAACTCAAACTTTTCCAATGGATCGCCGACTACTACATGTGCACCGAAGGCGAGGTGATGAACGCGGCGCTGCCCGCAGGTTTGAAGCTATCGAGCGAGTCGATGGTGCAGTTGCACCCCAATTTCAATCTCGACGAATCGGATCATGCTTTTTCAGACAAGGAATTGACGCTGATCAAGCACCTGGAATCCGACGCGATGAGCTATTCGGACATTTCGAAGCTGCTGGGGGTAAAACATATCTACGGACTCCTCAAGTCCCTTGCCGGCAAGGAAGCCATCATTCTGTTCGAAGAAGTCGTCGACAAGTACAGGCCCAAGACGGAGAAGTATGTGCGGCTCAGTGGTTCGTACACGACTGAGGACTCGCTTGAAACGTTGTTCGAAAACCTTTCAGCGAAACCCAAACAGGAAGCGATGCTGCTTGCCTACTTACAACATGTACCTGTAAACAGATTGGCTGAACTCAATAAAGCAGGCGTACGCAAGTCGTTGCTGGTACACGCGGACGTTTCGGCCTCGTCGATCCAGACGCTTGTGAAGAATGGTGTGCTGGATGAGTTTGATGTTACTGTACCGCGTTTTGCTTTTGAAGATGTTATAACAACCACCGACGTGGCGCTGAGCGAAGAGCAACTGAGGGTACAACGAGAAATACTGGAGGCTTACAACACACACGCCATCACCCTGCTGCACGGCGTTACCGGCAGCGGCAAAACGGAAGTATACATCAACCTCATCCGCAGGGCCCTCGACGGCGGCGCGCAGGTGCTGTACCTGCTGCCCGAAATTGCGCTCACCACGCAAATTGTACAACGACTGCGGAAAATCTTCGGCGACACGCTCGGCGTCTACCACTCCAAGTTCTCCGACAACGAACGTGTGGAGGTATGGAACGGCGTACTCTCGGGGAAACTGAAGTTCGTGATCGGGGTACGGTCGTCGATTTTTTTGCCGTTCGACAACCTGGGCCTCATCATCGTGGACGAAGAGCACGACCCATCGTATAAGCAGCAGGAACCGGCACCACGCTACAACGCACGCGACGTGGCGATGATGCTCGGCCAATTGCATCATGCAAAGGTATTGCTAGGATCTGCTACGCCCTCCATCGAAACATACTTCCACGCGAAGCAGCAACGCTACGGGTTGGTGACCCTGCCCGTCAGGTATGGCGAAGCGCAGTTGCCAGAAATACTATTCGCCGACCTGGGTCGCGAAAAAAAAATGAAAACGATGAAGGGCGAATTCTCCGGCTTGCTCCTGCAGGAGATCGGCCACTCACTCGCGAACGACGAGCAGGTCATTATCTTCCAAAACCGGCGCGGCTACTCGCCTACCGTTACCTGCGAGGACTGCGGCTGGGTGCCCAAGTGCGTAAACTGCTCCGTGAGTCTCACCTATCATCAGTACAAGCACAGCCTCGTGTGTCACTATTGCAACTACCGCGAGAACCTGCCGCAGCAATGTCCTGTTTGTTCGTCAAACCGCATCAAGACCGTTGGTTACGGTACCGAGAAGCTTGAGGAAGAATTACAACTTCATTTTCCCGATGTCGCAATCGGGCGCATGGACTTTGATACCACGCGTACGAAAACCAACTATGAAAAAATTATCGAACACTTCCAGCGCGGTGAAACCCGCATACTTGTGGGCACGCAGATGGTAACGAAGGGGCTTGACTTCGACCACGTAAGCCTGGTAGGAATTTTTAACGCCGACAAAATGATTCACTTCCCCGACTTCCGCGCCTATGAGCGGGGGTACCAGCTTATCACGCAAGTGAGTGGCAGAGCGGGCCGGCGCAGCAAGCCAGGAAAAGTGGTTATCCAAACCGCGCACCCTGAGCATACGCTGCTGCAAACTGTGGTGCAGCACAACTATGACCAGTTTTTCGAACAACAACTTGACGACCGCCATCGCCACCACTACCCGCCGTTTACGAGGCTGATTGAGGTAACAGTGAAACACACCGACAAAAAGAAAAGCCGTGACGGCGCGATGGAGTTGGCTTACAAGCTGCGCGAGCGACTTGTGGATGTGGCGGTGCTGGGCCCGGCCGAACCCATTATCGGCAAGATCCGGAACCAGTACCTGATGAGCATGATGTTGAAGATACCACGGGGCAGTAACCAGCTAAAGGCCATCAAACATGATCTGCATCTGACGATCGCGGAACTGCTTCAAGATAAAAACTTCAGAAACAGCCGCGTGGTGGTGGATGTGGATCCGCTGTGACAAATCGAAAGGAAGCTATTCAACGCGACAGAAAACGCATTCTTCAAAAGCCATATTTTCTCCTCCTTTGTCGGTAGTAGTGATCCCACGAATGGTTTTGCGTCTCTTCTTTGGATGGTGAGACACGTTCCAACATATCAAGAATATTCTCCTTGCCGGCTTGTCGTCGGGTAAGCGTCCTGAAGTATTGTTCAATCAACTGGGAAAGTGACGTGTGATGTTTATCGGCATAACGCTTCACTCGTTCCAACAGCGAATCGTCAATGGAAATGTTCAGTCTGCTTTTCATAACAATGTTAATTCACCTCAAATATACGCATGAAAAGTGACTATGCGCACCTTACAGTGTCTGCCAGTCCTCGTTCAGGAAAGATATGGCCTGATGGGCGGTGAGGTCGAACTGGCACGGCACCACCGACACATAGTTGTTGGCGATGGCCCACTCGTCGTTGTCTTCACCCTTGTCGAAGTTTACGAAGTTGCCGGCCATCCAGAAGTAGCGCCTGCCGTTGGGGTCGAAACGTTGATCGAAGTCTTCCACCCATTTGGCATTGGCCTGTCGGCAAATGCGTACGCCCTTGATTGCCTCATGCCTTTTGGGAGGAATGTTTACGTTGAGCGCCACGCCTTTCGGTAGTCCTTTCTCCAACGTCTGCAGGGTAATGCGCTTGATGGGCTCCACTGCGTGCTCCATCACAGCTTTGTGGGAGTAGTCGCACAGAGAAAAGCCGATGGCGGGTGTACCCTCGATCGCGCCCTCGATGGCCGCCGACATGGTGCCTGAATACAAAACGCTGATGGAGGTGTTGCGAAAGTAGCCGGAGAGACTCGCATACCAGACGGTTTCTCTGTAAATCAAGAATGCAATTGACGGGGCGTAGCGCAGTTTGGCCTAGCGCGCC
>JAAURZ010000378.1 GCA_012031955.1 Bacteroidia bacterium | reverse complement strand
AAGTTCCTGGACATCCTGCCCTCGCACATCGACCTTGTGGGTGCCGAGGTGGAGATGGTTAACATCGAGAGGCGCGAAGAAAAAATGCGCGACGCCTTGGCCAAGGTGAAGGATCAATATGATTTTATCATCATCGATTGCTCGCCATCGCTTGGTCTGATCACCATTAATGCGCTCACTGCGGCCGACTCGGTGATCATTCCAGTGCAATGCGAATACTTTGCCCTGGAAGGCCTCGGCAAGCTTCTGAACACGATCAAGATAATCCAAACACGGCTCAACCCCAGGCTGGAAATCGAAGGCATCCTGCTCACGTTGTATGATTCACGCACCAGCCTGGGCAACCAGGTGGTGGAAGAAGTACGCACGCATTTTCAGAAAATGACGTTTAAGACAATAATACCCCGCAATGTGAAGCTCAGCGAATCGCCGAGCTTCGGATTGCCGGTAATTGTGCATGACGCCGAAAGCAAGGGAGCCATCAGCTACCTGAACCTGGCACATGAAATACTCGACAAAAATGGCATAGTGAAATGAGTAAGAAGAAAGGACTAGGCAGAGGTCTCAATGCGCTGCTCAGCGACAGTGAGGCGGACGACAAGCTGGAGGTGGACATTTCGATAAACCCCGCGATTGCCGGCAAGGAACAGCCTGCCGCCGGGCTCACGGAAATACCTATTGATCAAATAGAAGTAAATCCTTTTCAGCCACGCACGCATTTCGACGCGGCCGCCCTACAGGAACTCGCCGAGTCCATCAAAGTGCACGGCATCATTCAGCCCATTACCGTACGCCGTTTGTCGAGCCGGCAGTATCAGCTCATATCGGGCGAGCGCCGCTTTCAGGCCTCAAAAATAGCGGGTCTCACCAGCATACCGGCCTACATCCGGTCGGCCGACGATCAGCAGATGTTGGAGATGGCGCTCATCGAAAACATACAGCGCGAAAACCTCAACGCCATCGAAATTGCACTCAGCTATCAGCGACTCATATCTGAATGTAACCTGAAGCAGGAAGAACTGGGCGAACGGGTTGGTAAGAACCGCGCCACGGTGACCAACTATTTGCGCCTGCTCAAACTGCCGCCCGACATCCAGATTGCGGTGCGCGACAACCGGATATCAATGGGCCATGCCCGGGCCATCATCAACGTGGAAAATCCCGAGCAGCAATTGTACATCTTCAAGAAAACCCTTAACGACGAGCTCTCGGTGCGGAAAGTGGAAGAGCTGGTAAGACAGCTCACTCCCGAAAAGAATTCAGCAGAGGAAACCAAGGAACAGCCGGCGCCGGCTTCACGCGAGGTAGCGCAGTTGCAGTCCAGGCTGTCCTCACACTTTGGCACCCGAGTTGTTGTAAAAACCGACGGAAAAAAAGGCGAGATCAAAATCCCGTTTCTCTCTGTGGAAGATTTAAACAGGATTTTGGACATCTTGCGTATGCAATGATCCGTGCTATCATCCTTTTGTTGCTGTTTAGGCAGTATTGGGCGCATATGCGCAACAGCCCGAACAAAAATGCCGCACCCGCGCAAGGCGTGGTACCCGACACCGTCCTTGTCCAATCGCAAAAAAAACGATTCAGTCCGCGCAAGGCCCTCCTCTACTCTGCCGTGCTACCCGGTCTCGGGCAAGTGTACAACAAAAAATACTGGAAGGTCCCTATCGTATACGGTGGTTTTGTGGCCATCGGGTACGGCTACAATTTCAACAACACGGTGTACCGGAAACTAAAGGCCGACCTCTTCTACATTCTTGAACACGGCACCGACGGAGGAACCAACTACCCCAACCTGGGCGAAGACCAGGTGCGCAGCTTCATAGACAGCTACCGGCGCAACCGCGACCTGATGGTGATCTTGTTCGGCGTCATGTACACACTGCAGATCATGACGCGCATGTTGATGCACACCTCAAGGATTTTAAAATCAACCCCGATCTGAATGTGCAACTCCGGCCCAGCATGACCAACGACGCGGTCGCCGGCAACCTGACGGGCATTTCAATTATCTTCAAGTTTTAGCGCATCAATTTTCGGTTACCATGGACATCATTTTAGTAGGCTACGGAAAATGGGAAGAACCATCGAGCGGATTGCGCTCGAAAGAAGCCACAAAATCGCCGGTCGGATTGACATCGACAACCAGGCCGACCTCGACCACCTGCGTGGCGACGTGGCCATAGAATTTTCGCACCCGAGTGCGGCATTCAACAACGTGAAGCGCTGCCTGGAGCAGGGCATACCCGTTGTGTGCGGCACTACCGGCTGGCTGGAGCATAAGCCCGCTATCGAGAAGCTGTGTCGCGAACGCGGTGGCGCATTTTTTTATGCGTCCAACTACAGCCTGGGCGTCAATGTCTTCTTCCGGCTCAACAAAATACTCGCCGGCATCATGAACAAATTTCCCGGCTATGATGTGACCCTGGAGGAGATTCACCACACCGAAAAGAAAGATGCACCAAGCGGCACGGCCATCACGCTTGCCGAGGGGGTGATGCAGCACATCGCGCACAAGAAATCGTGGGCGAATGCACCCACCAGCAATGCGGAGGCGATTTACATCGAATCCAAACGGGTAGGTCAAACGCCGGGCACCCATACGGTCAAATACCACTCGGCCATCGACGACATTGAAATCAAACACACCGCTCACACCCGCGAGGGGTTTGCCCTGGGCGCCGTGCTGGTGGCGGAATGGTTGAAGGGCCAGCAGGGCGTGTTAGGAATGGACGATTTTTTGAAATTTTAAAACTTGCCGTGCGACATATAGCCAGGAATCCCTTTATTTGCACGGTTTAAATTGACAAAGAAGTGAATTATATCCTCGTCATCTTTATTTTGCTACGCCTCTCCCTCATCGTGGGGTTCTGGAAATTGTTTCAAAAAGCGGGTGTGGCTCCCTGGAAGTCGATCATCCCGTTCTACGCCGAATACATCATCATTACTGAAATAGTAGGCAAGCCCTGGCACTGGATGATCTATCTTCTGATACCCATACTCAACTCATTTGCCTATTACGTATTGATGTTTGAAATGCTGCGGTGCTTTGGCAGAAAATCGTTGATAGACCAATTGCTGGTGGTGTTCACTGGCTTCCTTTACATTCCGGCAATCGCTTTCAGTCCCTCCGTCAAATACCTGGGCAAATTGAGCGAACTGCCTACAGAACATAAATCCGCGGCAAGCGAATGGACCGAAGCCATTGCCTTCGCCGTGGTGGCAGCCACCCTTATACGCTGGCTCATCATGGAAGCTTACACCATACCCACACCGTCGATGGAAAACTCGCTGCTTGTGGGCGACTTCCTTTTTGTAAGCAAATTCCATTACGGAACACGCACACCAAAAACGCCGCTTCAAATACCCTTAACACATCAGAAAATCTGGTTTACCAACATACCGTCTTATCTCGAATGGATTCAACTGCCGCAATACAGGTTGCCTGGCATAAGCGATGTAAAACGCAACGACGTTGTGGTATTTAATGTGCCTCCGAAAGAATTAAACGACAACAAGGTGTACCCGGTAGACCTGAAGACCAACTACATCAAACGGTGCGTGGCCATACCCGGCGATACACTCACTATTGTTGACAGGCAGGTATTCGTGAATGGCAAGGCCGAAGAGAATCCGCCCCTCATGCAGTTCAGCTACCTTGTAACGGCCAGGGAAGAAATTAACGAACGCGTGCTCAACAAATACAAGGTATACTCGGAGGATGTGGAAATTGCCGACCGCTCGGCAAACAGCATTACTTACCAGATGTTTATCACACAAGCTGTTGCTGAAGAACTGGAAGCATTGCCATTTATTACCGGCGTGCGCAATCGGCACTTACAACAACGGGTTTGGCTGGGGTGACCGCACGCGCGAAATGTCGGAAGGCAACATTTTCCCCAGCGTGAAGCTGCATCCATGGAACGGCGACTTCTATGGCCCGCTTGTAATTCCCGCCAAAGGGCA
>JAAURZ010000377.1 GCA_012031955.1 Bacteroidia bacterium | reverse complement strand
AAGAGCCCACTCTCGAAGATTTCATCGCTAGGACTCGCCAGCTGCTTTGAGCTGGAGGAGCAGCAGGAGGTAGAGTTGGACTGATGCCAGAACTCTGTAACTATAGTGCTTCAGGTGCCCAGGTGTGTCTCAGGGACGGTGTAACGTTTCGGAGGCACTGCTGCCCACATGACAGGCTCCTGCGCTCATCGACATGTTTGCATCGCCTGTGTATTGTGTAATCTCAATCTTGTAGATAGCAGAGTAGGCAGGCTGCGTCAGGGATGTGGTTCCAGCCAGAGTGCCGGTCATTCGAGGCACAGATATGACACTGTGAGCTGAGGCATGCACCCTTCGACAATTTGCAAGGTTCTTACGTGCTTGTTCGCTTCGCTCTGCAGCTCATGTTCTCCTCCCGTACTGCACCGATGTCGATGCAACAACACCATGCATCATCGCTCTGCTGTGCCTGCACCCTTCTTTTTTATAATTGGTAAGCACCCCGGTGTTGCTAGTTCTGTTGTGAAGACTTAACCTCGTTAGACAGCAGATGGAAATAAGCGCCGGCTTCGCTAAACCGAAATTGTTTCAGGAACCGGACTTTCAACTGCAAAATAAAAAAGTTGATGAAACTATCCCGAACACCAACGTCGCCGCAACCAATGCGTCAATCAGCGCTGTGAAAACGTCTCTCTGCCTTTCTCAGCCCACTCTTTCTTCACAAGTTCAAAATCCTTCAGAAATTTTTCGTTTTGAAAAAGCATGTTCACAAACTGACGAGCCAGCATTCGCGAAGCCTCTGAGTCGGATGGGTAGTGCACGCCAATAATTTCCCTTGAATGCGCCATGTCGTAGGCGTCCTTTACGAACACGTCGCTGAATTCCGGAGCCAGCTCCTGGTAAATGTAGGCATTGATATACGAGTTCGCGGCATGGCCGCTCGGATACGCCGCCCAGTTTGTTTCTTCCAGATTGTCTATGCCTTCGTCTATCGCATACGGCCGAATACGAAGGTACTTATATTTGAAGCTCCAGATAAAATAACTCGCATCTTGCCACACATGGGCCATGAGGTCTGCAGTCAAAGGCAAATCGTCGGGATTGAACCAGCTCCCGATAGATCTGCCAACATGAAAGAGATAACGACGGTACTTGTGATAAGTAGAGTCTCCCGGTTTCACACGCAGGTTGTAGTAGACACCCGCCATGTACAAGCTGGATTCAACATCCAGCCTCGTGCGCTGTTGCTGTAGTGCAAGCAGGTAGTTAAGCTCCGCTCGCGTTCTTTCAGAACTGTTTGCCGGCGGATCGGGAATTTTGAAATCGCCGACCGTAATATCCTCCAGGTAGTAAGGTTTAATACTCAGCCTTCGTTCAGCCAATTCTTTGTCGTAGGGAAATTTCTGGCTGTCAATTGCCTCATTGCCGGCTTTCGGTTCCGTGCTGAAGGCCTCCAGGTTCTTGTAGTGGCCTCGTATTGGCACGAGCGGCCGGCTCTTACCTTTCGGTTGCGAAATCAGGGAAGTTGCGAAAGCGAAAAGCAGGATCGGAATCAGTAAGGAAGTTTTTTTCATAGCGTTAATAGTTGATTTTTTACGGCTACATGTAATGGCGTGGTTTGCAATAGTGACGGCGGACGAACATTTGTGCATGGCTAGCTCAACAGACGAAGTGCAGCTCAGAATTCAACCGACCATAAGACGGTACACACACTAAAAAGGACGCAAAAAAATTCTGCTTATTTTTCAGTTCTTTTTGCATCCTCATGTCAGCCAGGCCGTCATAGCCACAGCGTACATGAAAGGTTCATGTAGTTCTTAACTTAAATTACAAGTCAAATGAACAACCTTATTATCGGTTCCGCTGAAGACGGTGGATGTTGCGGTGGCGCTGGCTGCTGCTAAAATGAAAGGCAGGGTGTTAACAGCCCTGCCTTAACGTTTTCAACCTAACAGCCCGACGGTGTACGGCATTCGCAGGTTAGCACGTTTCCATACCGATCCGTCTCGAGAAGTAAATCCTCATGAAGTTTTTTCTTAAGTATGGCACGTGCGCGCTGCACGCGCGACTTCGCACCTGACACTGAAATGCCGAGATGGCTGGCCAGCATTAATTGTGACATGTCTCCAAGTTCAGTCAACTGAATGGCCTGTCTGTATTTTCCGGAAGGCCGACGATCAATTTCGTCATGTAGTTCGACACGCACTCGTTAAAATTTGCGACAACGGTACCGGTATTGAAAAAGATGGGATCAATCTGCCGCTTTTGATTTCGAAAATGGTCGATGATCGCATTATAAGTCAGGCTGTATAGCCAACTCTTGATCTTGGTGTGATCTCGGACTGAATTTATCTTCGAATGAATTTTCAGGAAGACATCCTGAACGATATCTTCAGTTACAGCCCTGTCTTTCACTTTGCTGTAAACAAATCTCCTGAGACCAGACTGAAAGGAATTCCAGGCAGTCAGGATATCCGGTTTCATGCCATTTTCTTTTACATCGCCATCAGTAAAGTGGGAAATCTGATTTGTGAAAAGGAACATCGTAATTATTACGGTCGTCGTCAAAATAGGTTTTTACAGACTATCTGGTTGTGGTCTTTTTCGTGTACAGGCGGTTCTTGAACCAGAAGGCCAGATTTACAAGCAGTATCAACGCAGGGACTTCAATCAACGGACCTACTACTCCTGCAAATGCCTGTCCCGAGTCAAGTCCATATACGCCCACGGCCACTGCGATGGCAAGCTCGAAATTATTGCCCGTGGCAGTGAACGATACCGACGCATTTTCCTCATAGCTCGCGCCCAGTTTGTGCGACAGTAAGAAACTCAGGATAAACATGATCAAGAAATAGAACACCAACGGTATGGCAATGCGGACTACATCGACGGGAATGTCCACGATCATTTGTCCCTTGAAGCTAAACATGATGATGATGGTGAACAGGAGCGCGATCAGCGTAAGCGGACTAATCCTGGGGACGACCTTGGCAACATACCAATCCTCTCCCTTGATCTTCTTAAAAATATAGCGTGTGAGGAATCCGGCAATGAACGGAACACCAAGGTATAAGAAAACGCTCTCGGCCACGTCGCCCATGCTTACATCCACCACGGATCCTTCCATGCCGAAATACTCCGGGAGTACGGTGATAAACAGCCATGCAAAAATGCTGTAGAACAACACCTGGAATATACTGTTGAGAGCCACCAGGCCTGCTGCATACTCTTTGTCGCCCCTCGCCAGGTCATTCCAGACGAGCACCATGGCGATGCACCGGGCAAGTCCGATCAGGATAAGACCGACCATATACTCCGGCCTGTCATAAAGAAAAACAACGGCGAGCAGGAACATGAGTATTGGCCCAATGATCCAATTCAGGATCAACGACATGGTGATCACCTTTATGTTCTGAAACACCTTTCCTAAATGCTCATAACGAACCTTGGCTAGCGGCGGGTACATCATAACAATGAGACCAACAGCGATAAGCACATTGGTGGTACCAACCTGGAAATTACTCACAAAAGACTCGACCGGCAGAAACTTGCCGAGTGTGACGCCTATCGCCATTGCCACAAATATCCAAAGGGTGAGATAGCGGTCCAGAAAGCCAAGTTTCTTTTCGTTCATGATTTCAAATTCCTTATTTAACAAATGTCCCTGAAAGACGACCCTCATATAAAGCGGAAGTGATCTTGAGGAAATCGCTTATCCTTTCAGAATCCGGGTAGAGGAATGACGCTTTCTTCAACGCCCTAAATGCATCGTAATAGTTTTGTTTATTAATCAGATCGACGGCCAAGTTGTAGTAGTGCAGGCCGGCCAGTTCTTTCAACGAAACGTCGTGGAACAACGGCGCGTGGCCGGGCGATGGCAATGCGAGTGACATTAACAGATCCATGATGGCTCGCTGTTGAACGGTGCAACCTTCTCTCCCGGCCTGGTAGGGCAGGCGTTTAGTCTGGACGGCATTGACGACCGGGT
>JAAURZ010000376.1 GCA_012031955.1 Bacteroidia bacterium | reverse complement strand
CAAACACCGTGCAATGGAGGAAACACGACAAAGTTTGTGGCGTTCGCTTGCAAAAAGCGCCTGCACTATCTATATTTAAGTCACTAGGCCCAACTAGTAATCTACACGATAGTTTTTTAGCTGTTGGTGCCTATGTTCAATTTATCGAAGCTCTCATCTCAATATCGTTGCTCTCGTAGCGAAGGCCGTTTGCTCCTCGTGTTGCTGTGTGTCGTGGCCTGCTGTTCGGCGGCCCGTGCGCAAACCGCTGCTCCTAATTTTTCACGTTACACAGAAATCTCCTACAAGTCGAAGTTTGCGCTGTTCGTTCAGGCGAGCGATCAAATCTGGAATCCAAACCTTCGGAGAGGAGGAATATCGTTTACGCCGTCCACGCATGTGATCCGGTATGATCGCTACACCTTCAGGTTGCCGTCAGACGGGCCTGTGTCTGGTGAGGAACATGACACCGAAGACCATCAGAAAAGTCCGTTCAATGCAGGTACCCGGCTGGACGACATGGCCATTACCTTGTATTCAGTAGGCGGAAAGGTACGACTCAACAAGAAGGGCTACTACCTGAGAGGTTCTTACGACGCTTTCCAAACGGCACTCTCGCCGGCAAATCAGGCGCCTTTAACGAGGCTGCAATTTGGTTTAACCAAAAGGCTTGCATTTCAGCGAAGACGATGAACCCAATCCATCAAAATTTTCCGTCTTCAAAAATTGAGTCGCTAACGCAACCGAGCACCTCCATGTGCGCTAAGTACAACGTATATGTGGCCGACGATCACCAGTTGTTTCGCAACGGCGTGGCACTCATGCTCAATACGTTTGAAAGGATCGGAAACGTCGGCCAGGCAAGCAATGGAAGAGAGCTTCTGCAAATGGTTGCAAGGAACCCACCAAATGTGGTATTGCTTGACTTGCGGATGCCGGTGATGGATGGTGAGCGCACATGCAAACGCCTGGTGACGCAATTCCCCCACGTAAAAATTATAGTGATGACGATGGACGATTCGGCCTGTCAGGTTATGCGGATGATAGAGCTGGGAGCGCACACATTTCTTTCCAAGGACACAGACCCTGCGGAGATGGAACGGGCGATCTATGAAGTGATTGAAAAGGACTACTACGAGAGCGAGTTGATGAGCGAAGCGCGACAACGGTTGTCGAAAGACGAATCGTTGCGGGATGGCCGTCTTAGCGATCGTGAGTTAGAGGTAGTGATCCTGATCTGTAAAGAGTATACCATGAAACAGATCGCCGAAGTACTGTGCATAAGCGAAAAGACCGTGCAGCACCATCGCACGTCGGCGATGAGAAAAATGGAGGTGAAGAACACGGCAGGCCTTGTACGTGTCGCCCTCGAACAAAAGCTTTTTCCGTAGAATTTTTCAATAGGAGAATTCTCCTATTTTTAACGTATAAAAGTGCGCAATCTGTGCGCAATCGCACTCATGCAAATGCATCATCAGCATACTTGAATTTTGTGTTCCTACTTTCGTCGCAGACTTTCTTGTGACACGGTCATCCGCTTTTTTTTGTCGCACCAGGTCTGTCTTTTTTACAAACCATTAAGAACTAACGGCACCAAGCATGTTTAGCCCGACTACATCTTTATCTCCTGGCTCCCGAAAATTGAATATCGTCTGCGTGTGTATACTCACCTGTGCTTCCGGCATGGCATCGGCGCAAAGCGGCAACTTCATTCAAAGCGACTACTACAGTAACCAGATTCCCAAGACGCCGGAAGCGGCATTCGGCACATTCGGAGGCGTGCCGATCAACGCGTACACGGGTTTGCCGGAAATATCATTCACGCTCATGAGTTTGACGAGCCGCGAACTGAGCGTGCCGGTAACAGTGACTTACGACGCAACCGGCGTGCGAACGGATGAGCTGTCGACAGAAGTGGGCATGAAATGGAATTTTCAGGCCGGCGGGTTCGTGGTACGCGAAAGTAACGGCCTGCCCGACGACGACCCCAACAAGGGCATCTGGAAGTATGTCACCAGCAACAGCTACTTTGAAAACGTGAACAACCCGCGCGACTGGGTAAGCTGGACCGAACGCGGCGACCGCGATGCACGACCCGATGAGTTCACCGCCGTGTTCAATGGGAGGTCCGTCCGGTTTGTGATCAACAAATACCGGCAGGTCATCACGATACCGCGCAGCAACCTGCATATCAATTGCGAGGTGCTGAACAACAAGATTCACAAATTTACGATCACCGCCGAAGACGGCACCCAGTATGTGTTTGGCGGAACCACGTCTGCCATTGAAGAACGAAAGATTGAAAACTTCAGCGTGAGGACGAAGATAGGGTATGGCGAATTTCTCACCGAACGGATGTTGCCCGACGCAAGCGAAACGGAGCGTGTCATTGATTTCTTCAATACGAAATGGTATTTGGTGTCGATCAGGTCAGCGACTGGCGATCAGATTAACTTCAATTACCTGAAGGGACTTGATAGCAAGTATGTGACGAAGACATCGACGCACAGGATGCGGACCGTCACTGTGCAGGTGAGGAAGTATCCACCGAATTCGGCAATGTATGAGACGGAATACACAGCCGTTAGAAAATTCTCAAATACTGACCCGGGCAATGTGCCCAGACTCAAGACAGATTATCCTTACCCATACGATACATTTTCTGACTATGTTTTATCAACTGACTACGATAATCATTTTAAGCCATCGAGTATATGGCCCTACCCGGGAGGACTGATGAGCAACGTCGCCCTGGTCACGACGAAGGGAATTCGACTCACCTCAATCACAGCAGCAACGGGAGCCCGGGTCAGTTTTACGTCGAGTGAAAAGGAGGACATGCCGAATGCCTACAGGTACGACAGGGTGGAATTATTCAGTCAGGAAAATACGCTCGTAAAGGGAATTCGATTTACCTATCAGATTGTAAACGGAACAACAACGAACGACTACATGACGGGCCCGAATCAGTATTGGCAAGCAAAATACGTGACCTTCCCGGTGATAAGTCATATTGGGCTTATCAACTTCAGTCGTTCCCCGAAGCTTCTGTATCCGATGCGCGATACCGCAAGTATGTTTATGAGGGACTCAAGCCACACAACTACAAACGACTATTTCTTTCATCAATTGTCGACGTGACATCCGGCAAGGATAGGGTACAATATACATTTGCATACGATGCGCCTGAGCGTTTGCAAAGACGCACGACACCGGCGTCATCGAAATATGGTTACCACCGAACCGTAGTTGACGGCGACTACGGGCTCATTAAAGCAGATACCTACGCGCGCATGGCCAATGTCGTTTCGCCTTCTACGGACATGACACGCAATGGCGAACCAACGCTCGGTATATTGGTATCAATAGGCTACTCTACAGGCGGTAAGACGGTATTTAATTTTGACGGAAGTGGGGGTTACCCGCACCTGGCCTCAGTCCAGGACAAGGATGAACGAGGTGAAACTATTTCAACCAGGGAAGTCGAGTATCTGGATCAAATTGTCACCTTCAACCCCGTTTATCTTTCGTACCAGGAAAGCCGACTGGAGTTCACCAACGATTGGGTGAAGTATTCCGTCAGGTCTTCTACGCCACAAAATAGTGCGACGCTTACCAAAGGCAGCGTAGCAGGAAACAGGTTAACCCGAATTTATAATGGAACCAGAACCAACCACGCAGGGTGGGAGGAATTCAGCTATACGAGCCCGTCGATTGTCACGGACGCGGCCATTCATTCGCAGGTTGTTCCATCGGTAATAAAATCCGATCCAGTCGACACCGACCGCAATGGTGATCCAATCACCAACGGTATCACGGATCAGTTTCCTTTTTCTCCGCCGATTGACAACGACCACCTCCGCGGTTTGCTAGCCAGGCACGAGACATTCGACGCGGCAGGTCAAAAAATAAATAGCGTAATAAATGAGTATGATGTAAACCCCGGAAGGTTACAAACCACAAAGCTATATATGGCATTTCATGGGGGGCTCAT
>JAAURZ010000375.1 GCA_012031955.1 Bacteroidia bacterium | reverse complement strand
AACGGTGAACAAGCTTCGGCACCGAAACTCCTTCAAAATGTATAATGTGCCCGATTCCGCAAAAAAGTAATTAGAATCCAATCGGTAACACCCAAACTATTTTCAAACGCAACCACATAAGGTGCCGCGATGCCAAGTGAAAATCCGTAAATCAGGTATGCGTCGACCGGGAAATTCACGAAGCCGGCAATTTGCAGAACCTGGGCAGCGCAGTATCCGGCGGCGGCTATGAAAGCGACGAGCGACGCGTGGAAACCTAGGTTGGTTGCGATCGTCCTCTGACTGCCCTTCGTGATTGAAAATTGAAATTCCATCTGTTATGCATTGGATGCTTTGTAGATGGGAATTCTAATTCCTCGTCTTTTCATTTCTTCGGCGAGCGCGCCCTCAATTTTACGGCAACCGCAATTTCTGGCATGTTCGAGGTGCCATTCGATACGTTGCTCCAGCGTTGGTTTTTTTGGCATCTTATGTTTCAAATGCCATTCTTTGTTAATTTTCATTTCAAAGATATTTCGTTCACTGCAGGCCAATACTTTTGACAAAAGTTACTTTCATGACTAGAAAGCCACGCCGCTACAGCCGGCGTTAAATGATATCTGCGAGATTGTACCCAAAGCTCAGCCAGCTCCGACCGAAGGGAAATGACTATTGATGTTGGCTGAAATGATAATCGTCAGAGTTTTTAAAGAAGTGCGAATAGATGTTTACCGGCTTTCGGGAGAAAGACAACCGGCGACTTCTATTTCAACCTCAACTTCTAGCCAGTAGGTCCCGGAATAGCCAAAGGGTTGATCAATCGCTCATTAGTTGAACGTCTCTTCCGCCTAGTTGCCAGTGGGCTGAATTGCGCTGGTCTCCATCATGAGCATTACCGTTTTCTTCGGTGCCCTCGGGCGGTGGAGAACTCCCCGGCCGATGGTCACACCCTGATTGGGATTGAGTTCTATGGTTTGATCCTGCAGATCGATAAAAAGCTGACCTGCAGCACGAAGAAAATTCGTCGTCATTGTCATGCTTGTGCCAATGATACTCACCTTCAACAATTCCGATCCTCACCACACTCTCGTTTACCCTCGTTAGGGTCTGGTTAAACCACTTGTCGGTGCACGCGGCAACCAGTTGCGCAACATCTATTTTTTGAAGGTGGCCAAATTTTACATCCAGCTTCGTAACATACTTGAATTGGTTTTCCATAGTATTTGCTTTTTCTGATTTTCACAAAGTTGCTTTGCCGGGAATGCAAAGTATAGAATGAAATTGCGAAATGGTACAGATTTAACCCGCGCTCACTGAACGGCGGAAACGGCTCGGCGTAGTACCCATGGCTTCCTTAAAGCACCTGATAAAGTGGCTTTGATCGGAAAAGCCGCAAGCAAAGGCAATTTCCGAAAGAGAAAGTTTATTCTCTGTTAATAGTGCTACGGCTTTTTCAACCCGGCGCCCACGAATATATTGTCCGAACCCGGCGTGAAAATATTTTGGAAACTCTCTGCACAAATGCACCGGGTGAATTCCGGTTTCTTCCGAAAGTGTCTGCAGTGTGATTCCGTCCTGGATTGTGTCATTGACAATCTCTCTCACCTTCTTCACCCAGCCGGGGAGCGGTGACCTTTCGGTACCGCCGATTCTGGTAATTTCCGCCAGGGACTGAAGCAACAGCCCATCTACAGAAATCTGTGTGGCGCCGTCGTTCAGTTTCATCTCCTTATATACCTTCTGGAAAATAGGTTTGAGGACCGGATTCTTAAGTTGCATGCTGCCTTCAAGAATCGACGGTTTAAGCTGTTGACGCTGGAACCAGGCGTTTTCAATTTCTATGTGGAAAAACCCCGCGTCTTTCGAGAAGTTCTTATCACAGTGAGGGTCTTGCCAGTGGTGAAACAGAAGCGTACCGGTGGTACACGTAATGGTCTTTTTTTTATTCACCTCATCCAGCCGGCCTCGAAGATGATAGAAGAAGTATGCGTTCTCATGGTAGTGCCAGGGCACGTTGATGTCCGGCGTGTATCCAGCTTCGGTAAGAATAGTCCCATCCAGGCGGACCGTTCGCTTGTTGATTCCAAAGTGCTGCCCGGATTTCAGATGCCTCATACCAGCAATATTTTGTGATATTTTGAACTCCGAAGTATAGTTGTTGCATGTAAGTTAAGGCTTTTAGTTTGTTCGTGCCGGCCGGATTTCAGATGGCCCCGAATCCAGGTTTTGGTGGGATGTGGGCTTCGTTTCTAAACCGTTTGCAATCCATAATTATCAAGCTCCCTGCAATTGGCTCCGTGCTAACTTTCCTTTCTCTCGCGGCCGTCGTATCTTATGTTTCTGTAGTTGATAATGAGTTACAGAAAAACGATCGGGCACATCACCTATGTCTTCAGCGGCCTCAAGCACTTGCTTGCCAGGGCGTCGCCTTACCGCTCCGGCGATGCGCTCGCCGGTATTGCTGCCGGACGATATGAAGAGCGAGTAGCGGCGCAGATGCTGCTCGCCGACGTTCCGTTAAAAACCTTCCTCAACGAAGCGGTCATTCCCTACGAGACGGATGAAGTAACCCGACTCATCATCGACTCGCACGATGCTGCCGCTTTTGCGCCTGTCAGCCATTACACCGTTGGCCAGTTGCGCGACTGGCTGCTGACGGACGAAGCCGACACGCTACGACTGCAGCAACTTGCTGCCGGACTCACACCGGAAATGGTAGCGGCGGTTTCAAAGCTGATGCGCAACCAGGACCTGGTCGTGGTCGCGAAGAAATGTGAAGTGGTTACACGCTTTAGAAATACTATCGGACTGCGCGGTCATCTGGCAACCCGGCTGCAACCCAATCATCCGACCGACGATGCACGGGGTATCGCCGCCAGTATTGTCGATGGCCTGTTCTATGGTAGCGGCGACGCTGTGATAGGCATAAACCCCGCCACGGACAACCCTTCTATTGCTTCCTCATTATTGTACATGCTTGACGGGCTGATTCAAAAATTCAGTATACCTACACAGTCTTGCGTGCTTTGTCATGTAAGCACTACGTTGCAACTCATCAACCAAGGTGTGCCGGTCGATCTCGTGTTTCAATCCATTGGCGGGACGGAGAAGACCAATAAAAGCTTCGGTGTAACGCTGTCGCTGTTGCAGGAAGCCCACGAAGCAGCGCTCGAACTTCGACGCGGCACAACGGGGAGCAATGTCATGTATTTCGAAACCGGCCAGGGCACCGCGCTTTCCGCACACGCGCACGATGGTGTAGACCAGCAAACATGCGAGGCCCGCGCCTATGCCGTGGCACGGAGGTTCAGTCCCTTGCTCGTAAATTCGGTAGTTGGATTCATCGGCCCCGAATATTTATACGACGGCAAGCAGATCACGCGGGCTGCCCTGGAAGATCACTTCTGCGGCAAGATGCTCGGCCTTCCCATGGGCGTCGATGTTTGCTACACCAACCACGCCGAAGCTGATCAAGACGACATGGATGTCTTGCTCACCCTGTTGGGCGTGGCGGGATGTAATTTTATTATATGTGTACCCGGTGCCGACGATGTGATGCTGAACTACCAGTCGGCCTCTTTTCACGACGCGCTCTACCTGCGCAAGACCCTTGGTTTGCATGCGGCACCTGAGTTTGAGCAGTGGCTTGTGCGCCAGGGCATCTTCGATAATGCGGGCAGCCATCTCCCTGTTGCCGAAACACATTTACTTTTGAACCACCTGGTAAAATGACACCGCCGGAATCATCCTCGCGCCAGCAGCACAACGCCTGGCTCTCGCTGCGGTCTGTTACTACGGCGCGTATTGCACTGGGTACTTCCGGAGTTTCCATTCCCCTGAAAGAGTCACTCGCATTCAGGCTGGCGCACGCCCATGCCCGTGACGCCGTCTACTCAACGCTCGACGTGGCGGCGCTCGTTATTGAACTCCGGTTACTCGGCCTGCCTGTTCTCGAACTTGCGAGCCGCGTGTGTGACAGACAGGAGTACCTCCGGCGCCCGGATGCG
>JAAURZ010000374.1 GCA_012031955.1 Bacteroidia bacterium | reverse complement strand
CGATTGCACGCACCCTCGCCTGCCGGGTACCTGATGCCTGTTGTAGGGCCTCAAGGATACCGGTGGCGGGGTGTCGTCGGATAGCACCGGACAATAATTGGTGTAGGTGCCGGCGATTGGCCACTCGATTCTGGTTGGTGGCGAATTCTTGATTATCAGCCACTTCAGGCATTTCGAGAACGACACAGAGCTGGCGGAACTGGCGGTCGGTTCCAACCGCCAGGATTATTTCTTTATTGTCGGCAGTCAGGAAGGTGTCGCCGTAGGGAGCTATGTTGGGATGAGTGGATCCTGTTTTTGCAGGTATGATATTAGCCACCAGGTAGTTAGCTGCTTGATTAACCAGCGACGACACCGCCGTCTGAAAGAGCGATACTTCCACTGGTGCGCCTTCTCCAGTCTTTTCGCGTTGAAGCATGGCCAGCAGGATTGCTTCCTTGAGCTGATGCCCGGCGAGCACATCGATGAGGGCTACGGGCATTTTTAGGGAGCGACCGCCGGGTTCGCCATTCATGAACATGAAGCCAGCTTCTGCCTGCAGCACTGCGTCGTATCCAACTCGCTCGCTGCCAGGACCATATCCCGTAATACGTCCGTACACAATCCGGGGGTTTAGCGCCGCCAGGGTCGCGTAGTCGACGCCGAGCTTCGCGTCGTCGCCCGGCTTGAAACTCGCAATCACTATGTCCGACTTACGGACAAGCTGGTGGACGATATGACGACCTTCCAACGTTTGCAGGTTGACAGCGACAGCGCGCTTGCCCCAATTGACACTTGTGAAGTATGCCGAGCGATCATCGGTGCGCTCGTTCGCAAGCTTCCATGTACGCGTGACGTCGCCGCCGGTGGTGAGGTTTTCTACTTTCACCACCGTTGCGCCAAGCTCTGCAAAAAACTGTCCAACCGAAGGGCCAGCCAGTACGCTTGCCAATTCGAGCACTATGATGTCTTTAAAAAATTCTTCTGTCAAGGGTACAAAAGTTTTAGGAACGGCGTCGCAAGGTAAAATCATTTCATCCATTTTTGTGTTCTCAAAGCTGAATTATTCCGATTCGCTATGCGTGCATTTTTATTTCTCGGTGTTGCCACCGTCTTTCTCTATTGTTCTCCGAAACAACCTGCGGAACTCAAAGGCGGCATCTGGCGTGGCGTGCTCGACATACAGGGCCAGCCGCTGCCTTTTAACTTCGAGGTGGTACGCGATGCGCAAGGCGGATATGATGTGTTGATGCGAAACGATGACGAGCAACTGTTGCTGGAAGAGGTGACGCTGCATGGCGATTCCGTTACGATGGTGTTGCACATCTTCGACAGCGAGCTAAAGGCGCGCGTAATCGGCGACAGTCTGGTCGGCACTTTCGTGAAAAACTACGAGCAGGATTATCACATTGCATTTTATGCCGTGCATGGCCAGAACTACAGGTTTCAAGCCAGCACTGCTTATGATGTGCCCGACTTTACGGGCGAGTACGCCGTCACTTTTATGACGGAGTCTGACACGGTGCCGGCCATCGGTATGTTCCAGCAGGATGGCGCCCATGTAACCGGAAGCTTCCTGACGCCGACCGGCGACTATCGTTACCTTGAAGGCGCGGTCTATCACGACACGCTGCGTGTAAGCACTTTCGACGGCAACCATGCCTACGTGTTTAGCGCAATCAGAAATCCTGATTCTTCATTATCGGGGGATTTTTATTCAGGCAAGACGTATCATGCATCGTGGGTGGCATTCCGCGATGCCGAAGCTGCGATGCCCGACGCGTCAACACTTACTTATCTCAAAGAAGGTTACGAAACAATCTCGTTCAAATTTCCAGACGTGAATGGAAATCTTGTGAGTCTTAACGATGACAAGTACATGAATAAGGTTGTTGTCCTTCAGCTTTCAGGAACTTGGTGTCCAAACTGTATGGACGAGACTAATTTTTTGTCGGCATGGTATCGCGAAAACAGCGACCGCGGTGTGGAGATCATCGGGTTGGCGTACGAGGCGAAAGCCGACTTTGCCTATGCAAGCGAGCGGGTGCGCAAGATGGTCGATAAACTCCATGTGCCTTACGACTTCGTTATCGCAGGCACGCGCGACAAGGAGGAAGCCTCTAAAACGCTGCCGATGCTCAATCGGGTAATTGCCTTTCCTACCACTATCTTTGTGGGCAAGGACGGCAAGGTGAAAGGTATTCACACGGGGTTTTCCGGGCCCGGTACCGGGATTTATTTCGAGCGGTACAAAGAACATTTCAACCAGACCGTGAATGAACTTTTGAGCGAAAATCTGGCTTCTAACGAATAAAATAATTCCTGGTATAGAGATGGGAAGGCGTGTTGTAGTAGGATTGTCGGGAGGTGTGGACTCCAGCGTGGCGGCGTACTTGCTAAAGGAGCAGGGTTACGACGTGATCGGCATGTTCATGCGCAACTGGCACGACGACTCCGTCACCATCAGCAATGAATGCCCGTGGGTAGACGATAGCAATGATGCCATGATAGTAGCCCAACACCTGGGCATTCCATTTCAGACCATCGATCTCAGCGAAGCCTACAAGGCGCGCATCGTGGACTACATGTTTCACGAGTACAAACGCGGCCGCACGCCCAACCCCGATGTGCTGTGCAATCGCGAAATCAAATTCGATATTTTTTTGCAAGCCGCGCTCAAACTCGGCGCCGAGTTCGTCGCCACCGGACACTATGCGCGCAAGGACGAAACTACCGTAAACGAAAAAACCATCTATCGTCTGTTGTCGGGCAAAGATCCTAACAAAGATCAAAGTTACTTCCTCTGCCAGCTTACACAGGAGCAATTGTCGCGCTCGCTGTTTCCGATTGGCGAGTTGTTAAAGCCTGAGGTGAGGGCCATTGCAAAAAAACTGAACCTGGTTACTGCCGACAAGAAGGACTCTCAAGGTCTGTGCTTTGTGGGCAAGGTTCATTTGCCCGACTTTTTGCAACAACAGCTTGAGCCCAGGAAGGGTAAGGTGATTGAAGTGCCCGCCTCTGCCGCGGCATTTCAGAACGGGCACGACGATAATATCGCCACGATGACCACGCCGTTTACGTTTACACCCGGCGACGGCAAGGTGATTGGCGAACACAATGGTGCGCACTACTACACCATAGGGCAACGCAAAGGGCTGAATCTTGGTGGTCACCCAAAACCGTTGTTTGTGATCGGCACCAACACCGACGACAACATTTTGTACATGGGGCAGGGCGAAGATCACCCGGGCTTATTTCGAAAGGGTTTGTTCATCCGCGAAAGCGACGTACACTGGGTGCGCCGCGACCTGAAGTTGGCAACCGGCGAAACACGCCCGTACCTCGCACGCATACGCTATCGCCAGAAGCTGGAGCCCTGTATGTTGCACCAGGCAAGCGACGGCTTGTACATTGTCTTCGATCAACCGCAAAAAGCAATCACGCCCGGCCAGTTCGCCGCCTGGTACGACGGTGAAGAACTCGTCGGATCCGGTGTTATCGACTAGCGGGCGAAAGCTGTGATTTTGTACACAAGTCTGAGAGCAGGAAGTTTCTCGCAGAAGGAAATTAATTCTCTTTAAATCCTGATACACCGCCTGAAACTATGTACTTCATTGCAGCCGGGCCTGATATGTTGAGCGGCCTAGAACTTTATGGTTTTTGGATCGCGATGGTTGTTCCACAGTCTGATTACATAGACGGTATTATCTGCGAACCGATAAAAAACCGTGATCTGCTTACGAATAACTGCTCGCCTAACGTCCCTGAATTCTGTTAATGGAAACGCATGAGGTTTTCTTGAAATTATGTCCACGAATTGACTCACCTCCTCAATAAAATCTAAGGCAACCTTGTCTGACCACTCAGTTAAAGGTAGTCAATATTTTCGTGGTAGTCGGTGAGGGCCTGTTCCGACCAAACTACCAAATGCAAACGTCAGTAGAATAGATGCGGGTATCGCTCGCTCGTAATACGGTGAACTTCATCGTTTGTGCGCACCTGACCTTTCTC
>JAAURZ010000373.1 GCA_012031955.1 Bacteroidia bacterium | reverse complement strand
GGCGTAGAGTAAGCCGTCGAGATAAGACGAAAGGTCCTGCCCCATGGCATCGTACTTCTCTTTCAATTTTTGAATCTTACCAGCCAGATCTTCATTGATCGGAAATTCCTGCATTCGATTGCGTTATTTAATTAGTTGTGTAAATTTGATCCTTTAATTCCGAATAATCCAAATCTCTATGCCGAACAATACCGATACAACAGGTACTCAGACAAAGAAATCTCTCAAGCAAGATTTATTTGAACATCCTGACTTTTATTTGATCGACGATCTGTTGACCGACGAGCACAAGCTTATCCGGGATAGCATTCGTCAGTTTATAAAAAAGAAGTAAGCCCCTACGTCGAGGACTGGGTGCAGCGTGCGTATTTTCCTTATGACATCGTAAAAAAACTCGGTGACATCGGCGCTTTCGGACCTACCATACCGGCGGAGTATGGCAGCGGCGGACTGGACTACATCTCCTATGGACTTATTATGCAGGAAATAGAGCGCGGCGACTCCGGCATAAGGTCAACGGCCTCCGTGCAGGGTTCGCTTGTGATGTACCCGATCTACAAATTCGGCAGCGAGGAACAACGTAAGAAATACCTTCCTAAGCTTGCGTCCGGCCAATGGCTCGGCTGTTTCGGTCTCACCGAGCCCGACCATGGCTCCAACCCAGGCGGCATGGTCACCAACTTTCAGGACAAAGGCGATCACTACCTGCTCAACGGCGCCAAGATGTGGATATCCAATTCTCCCAAAGCCGACATCGCGGTAGTCTGGGCCAAGAATGAAGAGGGGAGAATCCATGGGCTCGTTGTGGAGCGCGGCATGGAAGGCTTCACCACGCCCACAACGCATGGCAAGTGGTCGCTGCGTGCAAGCGACACCGGCGAGCTTGTTTTTAACAACGTGAAAGTACCCAAGGAAAATCTGCTGCCTGGCAAGCAAGGGCTCGGCGCACCGCTGATGTGCCTCGACTCTGCGCGGTACGGCATCGCGTGGGGCGCGATTGGCGCGGCGATGGATTGCTACGATGCCGCACGCCGATATGCCACTGAACGCATCCAGTTTGGAAAGCCCATCGGCTCCTTTCAACTAGTTCAGAAAAAACTGGCGGAAATGCTTACGGAAATAACAAAGGCGCAGTTGCTCAACTGGCGTTTGGGCACGCTCATGAACGAAGGCAAAGCAACCACCGCCCAAATATCGCTGGCGAAACGAAACAACGTGCAGGCAGCGCTCGAGATCGCGCGCGAAGCACGACAGATACATGGCGCCATGGGCATAACTGGCGAGTACCCGATCATGCGCCACATGATGAACCTGGAGTCGGTGCTCACCTACGAGGGCACGCACGACATACACCTGTTGATTTTAGGTAACGCCATCACCGGCATTTCGGCCTTTAGTTAAGCCGCCTGCGAAAGGTGCTTTACAAAAAGGCGCTTGGCCACGGGCATAAGCGTTTCGCTGAAAGGGAATTTTGCTTTTGACAGTATCAGGTACGCCGCCGGGTTGGGCAGGTCGCTGTAGTTTTTGATCAGGTCAAGCTTGAGCCGCTCATAGGTGGTAGCAGGCGTTTTAGAAAATGTTTCAACGAACATTGTGTTGAGGCTGCGCAGTTGCTCCTGGCTGTCTTCAAAGATACTCATCTGGTATCGGTATACGCTCGTTTCTCTTTCGGGGTGCTGCGTTACAAAAAGGTAGCCCTCTTTCGCATACAGCGGCGTTACCCCCACTGGCGAGATTTCGCATTTCGATTCTACAAAGTCATAGATAACGGACCCTTCCTTCAGCGATCCTTTTATTTGCGGAATCGCGAATTCGATGATGGAGCCCAACTCGCTCATCACGCCGTCGTCTTCCACCAACTGCTGATAGCTCAGCTCGAGTTTGCGCAGTTCTTCCAGTGAAATCTCTTTGGGGAAAGCGTCGCGTATGAGTTCCTTGTTTTCCTTTACAGCCATCAGGTTGCGGTAGTGGAACACCAGATCTGCCAGGAAGGGGTACAGTTCGATTCGGTCGAACGAAGCCTTCACCGTCTTCAGGTACGCCAGCAACACGTACTTCTTGTACTCAAAATCGATCAGACCCTGAGTAAGCCAGTCCTTGGAAAGTTTGTCCATAGCCAAATAAAAGTTTTAGACGTGCAGAAATTAATACTCAAAAAATCGGTATGTAACACGAACTCAATACAAAGTATTTCAAAAAGTATTCCGGGTAGAATTTAATTGGCGTTTAAAATATAACAGATCGGGCGCAAAATGTCAATGCGCGGGTACATGACAAGAGGGAGGCATCCAAAACTGCCATTTTTGCAACCCTGCCAGCGGAAGTCCGCCATTGATGGCATAAAATGTGTCAATCCTGTCATTTTGTTGAAAAAATGTCCTTTCTTGCGGCCCGTTCCCGGGCTGGCACAAAACCTGATAGCAAAGTTCGTGGAAAAACAATTTTGTTAAACCAATTAATCCATCACGTATATGGCAAAAATCAACTTCAAACCTAATGAAGACAGGGTTCTCGTTGAGCCCGCAGTGGCAGAAGAAAAGACTGCATCCGGTATCATCATCCCCGACACCGCCAAAGAAAAACCTCAAAAAGGAAAAGTAATAGCTGTAGGCGAAGGCCTCAAAGACAAGCCGGTAACCGTTAAAGTTGGCGACAACGTGCTGTACGGCAAGTACTCCGGTACGGAGATCAGCATCGATGGCAAAGAGTACCTCATTATGAGAAACTCCGACATCTTTGGAATTATCTAATTCATTAACCTTTAAAACATCAAACCATTATGGCTAAAGAAATAACCTTCGACACCACCGCAAGAGACAAGATCAAGAAGGGCGTTGATAAACTTGCCGACGCTGTGAAAGTAACGCTGGGTCCCAAGGGCCGCAACGTCATACTCGACAAGAAATTCGGCGCTCCTACTGTAACCAAAGACGGCGTGTCAGTAGCTAAAGAAATCGAACTGAAAGATCCCATTGAAAACATGGGCGCGCAACTGGTGAAGGAAGTTGCTTCCAAAACCGCCGACGCAGCCGGCGACGGTACCACTACCGCTACCGTGCTCGCGCAAGCCATCTTCAGCCATGGTATTAAAAACGTAGCTGCAGGCGCTAACCCCATGGACCTGAAGCGCGGCATCGACAAGGCTGTAACCGCCGTTGTCGAAAACCTGAAGAAGCAATCCAAGAAAATCAAAGACAGCAGCGAAATCGCACAAGTGGCTACCATCTCCGCCAACGACGACGAGACCATCGGCAAGATGATCGCCGACGCCATGGATAAGGTAGGCAAAGACGGTGTGATTACAGTGGAAGAAGCACGCGGAACTGAAACCGAAGTGAAAACGGTGGAAGGTATGCAATTCGACCGCGGCTACCTGTCTCCCTATTTCGTGACCAACACCGAGAAAATGGAAGTGGAACTGGAAAGCCCTTACGTGCTGATCTACGACAAGAAGATCAGCAGCATGAAGGAACTCCTGCCCATTCTCGAGCAGTCGGCACAAACCGGCAAGCCCCTTTTGATCATCGCCGAAGAAGTGGAAGGCGAAGCCCTTGCCACCCTGGTGGTGAACAAGATCCGCGGCGCCCTGCGCGTGGCTGCGGTGAAAGCTCCCGGCTTCGGCGACAGAAGAAAAGCCATGCTGGAAGACATAGCGGTGCTGACAGGCGGCCGTGTGATCTCCGAAGAGCAAGGCTTCAAACTTGAAAATGCGACGCTCGACATGCTCGGCCGTGCTGAAAAAATAAATATCGACAAAGACAACACAACCATCGTGAACGGTGCCGGCAAAAAGGCCGACATTCAGGCTCGCGTGGCGCAGATCAAAGCACAGATCGAAACCACGACGTCTGACTACGACAAGGAAAAACTTCAGGAGCGCCTGGCCAAGTTGTCCGGCGGCGTGGCCATCCTCTACGTAGTGCCGCCACCGAAGTGGAAATGAAAGAGAAGAAAGATGACGCGTAGACGATGCGTTGCACGCCACCCGCGCTGCCGT
>JAAURZ010000372.1 GCA_012031955.1 Bacteroidia bacterium | reverse complement strand
CCCCGGCGCCATACGCACACCCATCAACCATGCCGCCTGGCAAACACCCGAGTCGTACCAGAACTTGTTGAAACTGATTCCATCCAAGCGCATCGGCGAAGTGGAAGACATCGGCGCCGCGGCCGTGTGGCTGGCATCCGACGACTCCGAATATGTGAATGGCACCACGCTGTTCGTCGACGGCGGCATGCTGCTCTACCCAGGCTTCGAAGACAATGGCTAGCCTATCCTCTATATGAACGCGGAACAACAGCGCCTCCTCGAACAGAAGGAAGGCAAAGCGCCCTGGTACAAATTCGGCCCCTACCTCACCGAGCGGCAGTGGGGCACCGTGCGCGAAGACTACAGCGCCAACGGCGACGCCTGGCACTACATCACCCACGACATGGCCCGCAGCAAGGCCTACCGCTGGGGCGAAGAAGGTATCGGCGGCATCAGTGACGACAAACAACTGCTCTGCTTCTCACTCGCACTCTGGAACAAGAAAGACCCCATCATCAAAGAGCGGCTCTTCGGCCTGTCGGGCCCCGAAGGCAACCATGCCGAAGACTGCAAAGAGGTATACTACTACCTCGATAGCACCCCGACGCACGCCTACATGAAAATGCTGTACAAGTACCCGCAGCAGGCATATCCCTACGAAAACTCGTCTTCGAAAACAGGCATCGCGGCAAGCTCGACCGTGAGTACGAACTCATCGACACCGGCATCTTCAACGAAGACCGCTACTTCGATGTATTCATCGAGTATGCCAAAGCCGCCGCCGAAGACATGTTCATACGCGTCACCATACGCAACCGCGGCCCCGAAGACGCCCCACTGGTCGTGCTGCCGCACCTCTGGTTTCGCAACACGTGGGACTGGGGCTACGACCTCTACAAACCGGAGCTGTACCTCGACGAAGACGGCGTAGTGAAGGTGAACCACAGCCAGCTCGGCGACCTGTACTTTTACGACGAAGGCAAGCCGCCCGCGCTCTTCTGCGAAAACGACACCAACACGCATCGCCTCTACAACTACCCCGTGCACGCCTCTTCAAAGACGGCATCAACGACTACATTGTCGGTGGAAATGCCAACGCCGTGAGTACCGTACACAAAGGCACCAAGATGGCCTACATGCACGATCTTATCGTGCCCGCCGAAGGGTCCGTTACCATACGCCTGCGTTTGGGCAACACATTTGAGACAGCCCCCTTCGCGCAGTTCGACAGCGTATTCGACATGAGGCTGTCGGAAGCCGACACATTTTACGAAACGGTGCAGGCAGGCGTGCACAACGCAGAGTTGCGCAACATACAGCGTCAGGCATTTGCCGGCATGTTGTGGAGCAAACAGTTTTATTACTACAACCTGCTTGAGTGGCTCAGCGGCGATCCCATGCAGCCGGCGCCGCCTGGCAATCGCCAGCAAGGGCGAAACTACGACTGGCAGCACCTCAACAATTGCGACATCATCAGCATGCCCGATAAGTGGGAGTACCCCTGGTATGCCGCGTGGGACCTCGCCTTTCACGCCATACCGATCGCGCTCGTCGACGCATCGTTCGCCAAACACCAGATGCGCCTGCTCACCAAGGAGTGGTACATGCACCCCAACGGCCAACTGCCCGCCTACGAGTGGGCGTTCAGCGACGTAAATCCCCCCGTGCATGCGTGGGCCACGTGGCGCATCTACAAGATAGACCAGCGCATGAACGAGGGGCAGGGCGACTTGCCATTCCTCGAAGAGGTGTTCCACAAACTGCTGCTCAACTTCACGTGGTGGGTAAACAAAAAGACAACAACGGCAACAACGTCTTTCAGGGAGGTTTCCTCGGCATGGACAACATAGGTGTGTTCGACCGCAGCGCCGCGCTGCCCACCGGCGGGTTCATCGAACAGTCCGACGGCACCAGTTGGATGGCCATGTTCACACTCAACATGCTGCGCATTGCGCTGGAGCTGGCCAAGAAGAACGCCGTATACGAAAGCCTCGCCACGAAATTCTTTGAACACTTCCTCTACATCGCCGGCGCCATGGCCAACATCGGCAACCGCGGCATCAACCTGTGGGACGAAGAAGACGAATTCTTTTACGACGTGCTGCACACGCCCGACAACCGCCGTGTGCAAATGAAGGTGCGCTCCATGGTGGGCCTCGTCCCCCTGTTCGCCGTGGAGGTGCTCGACCAGGAGGTGTTCGACGCGCTGCCGCGATTCACCGAGCGCCTCAAATGGTTCCTCGACAACCGCCCCGACCTTGCCAATCTCGTGTCGCGCTGGACGGAAAAGGGAAAGGGCGAAAGGCACCTGCTTTCGTTACTGCGCGGCCACCGCATGAAACGCCTGCTCAAGCGCATGCTCGACGAAGAAGAGTTCCTCTCCGCATACGGCATACGCGCATTGTCCAAGTTTCATGAAGCACACCCGTATTGGTTTCATGCCAACGGCGACTCGTTCTCGGTGCGCTACACCCCGGGCGAAAGCGACAGCAGCATGTTCGGCGGCAACTCCAACTGGCGCGGGCCCATCTGGTTCCCCGTCAACTATCTCATCATCGAATCGCTGCAGCGCTTTCACCACTACTATGGCGACGACTTCAAAGTGGAGCATCCCACAGGCTCTGGCCAGATGCTCACGCTGAGCCAGATAGCAGAGGAACTCTCGCAACGACTCATCAACATCTTCCGACGCAACGACCATGGCGTGCGCCCGGCTTTCGGCGACGATGAGAAAACTACAGTTCGACCCCAACTTCAATGAATACATGTTGTTCAGCGAATACTTCCACGGCGACGACGGCCGCGGACTGGGTGCGTCGCACCAAACGGGCTGGACGGGCCTGGTAGCCAAACTCATTCAGCCGTATGCGAAGCAGCCCGAAAGCGACGCGAATGCAAAACCCACTGCGCGCAAAAAGAAAAAAACAGCAGACGCTAGTCGCGGTAGTTGAGCGCAGGCTTGCGGTCGCCTAGCAAGGCCTTGTATTGAAAGTCTGGGCCCACCAGCTTTTTCCATTCAGCCGTGCCCGCTTCAATCTCCGCCGGGTTGTTGATCAGTTCCCAGCCAGTGAGTGCGATTGCCTTTGCGGCCACCATCATGCCCTTGTGCCCGATGTCAGTACCACCGCAGGCAACAGCCTGCCAGCTATGCGCAGGCGTGCCAGGTATCCACGTCGCAGCGCGAAGTCCCACCGTGGGCACCGCCCAACTCACATCGCCCACATCGGTGGAGCCACCGCGGCGACTCTCCGTACTGAACGGATCCACCTGCGCTGCCGATGCAATGGCAGGCGGCACAGGGCCGATGAGTGTAGCCTGTATCTTCTTGCCGAATGTAATCTCCTCGGGCGCGTAGATTACACCGCCCACCATGGTGAGGTTTCTGTGCATGATGCGTGCGAGACTTTCCACCGGCAGCAAGTCATAGACCCCGCCGATGATCTCGTAGTCGACCGTGGTGCCGGTACCGAGCGCAGCGCCCTTGGCGGCGTTCACAATGCGGCTGAAAATGTCGGCCACCACCGCGCGGTCATGGTGCCGTGCGTAGTAGTACACTTCGGCGTAGTCGGGCACCACATTGGGCGCTTTGCCGCCTTCGGTAATAATGTAATGGATGCGCGCGTCGGAGGGCACATGCTCGCGCATCATGTTCACCATATTGTCCATCGCCTCGACACCATCGAGAGCAGAGCGTCCCTGCTCCGGTGCGGCTGCCGCATGCGCGGAGATGCCGCGAAAGCGAAACTTCGCGGTTATGTTGGCCAGCGAAGAATTGGTGTTCGCATTGTTGCGGCTGTCGGGGTGCCAGTGCAGCACCACGTCCACGTCTTTGAACAGGCCGTCGCGCACCATGTATACCTTTCCCGATCCGCCTTCCTCGGCTGGCGTGCCGAATACTTTAATGGTGGCAGGTTTGCCGCTCGCTTCAAGCTGTTTCTTGAGGGCGATCGCAGCCGCAACCGAGGCGGTACCAAACAAGTGGTGGCCGCAGCCATGGCCGGAGCGCGCGACGGCACA
>JAAURZ010000371.1 GCA_012031955.1 Bacteroidia bacterium | reverse complement strand
CCATACGTTCGCCACGCATCTGCTCAATAAGGGCGCGGAAATAAATGCTGTAAAAGATCTGCTGGGTCACAGTAACCTGGCTGCCACGCAGGTGTACACGCACAATTCAATGGACAAACTGAAAAAAGCGTTTGATCAGGCCCACCCGAAGGCATAGTTTTCCAAAGAAAGACTTCTCAATGAAAATCACTAAACACCATACTATGTAAGTAACTCTACCCAACTTCCGGCATGACCGGAAAGTTCCATTGTTTTGTTTAACGTTCTAAATTTTTACGACTATGAAGTTACAAGTTCATTCCATCCACTTCGATGCCGACCGCAAACTTATCAGGTTCATACAGAAGAAGATCGACAAGCTGGAGACGTTTTATGACCGCATGGTGGATGGAGAAGTGTTTCTCCGATTAAATAATGAAGGAATAGCCAATAAGACAGTAGAGATCAGGGTAAGGGTACCGGGCAACCAACTTTTTGCCGCTGAAAAGGCGCGCTCGTTTGAAGCCGCCACTGACCTGGCCACGGATGCCTTGCGTATGCAACTAAAAAAATTCAAGGCAAAAATTACGAATGGCAGGTGATAGACAGCCGACAAAAAAAGACCCCGGATGTGTTCCGGGGTCTTTTGCTTTCATCCTGTTGTCCGTTAAAGCTTAAACGCCTTCTTCACGGCATCGATGTAGTCGAGCTTTTCCCAGGGGAACAATTCCACTTTCACCTTTTTCTCAGTACGCTTGCCCTTGTTGAATATTTTTTCAACCACGCGCGACTCGCGGCCCATATGGCCATAGGCAGCTGTTTCGGAATAGATTGGTGACCGCAGGTTGAATCGTTGTTCGATAAAGTAGGGGCGCATGTCGAATATCTTTTCCACTTTGCGCGCTATCTCGCCGTCGCCCAGGTTCACTTTGGCGGTGCCGTAGGTGTTCACATAGAGGCCTACCGGTCTTGCCACGCCAATGGCGTAGGCAACCTGCACCAGCACTTCGTCGCAAAGGCCTGCAGCCACAAGGTTCTTGGCAATGTGCCTGGTGGCGTATGCGGCTGAGCGGTCTACTTTTGAAGGATCCTTTCCTGAAAACGCGCCACCGCCATGCGCACCTTTGCCGCCATAAGTATCTACAATGATCTTTCTTCCGGTAAGCCCGGTGTCGCCGTGGGGTCCACCTATTACGAACTTGCCCGTGGGATTCACAAAATATTTGATGTCGCTGTTGAAAAGTTTTTGCACGCGCTTCGGAAGTTTTTTCATGATCCGCGGCACGAGTATGGTGATCACATCGTCCTTGATTTTCTTCAGCATTACGACGTCTTTGGCAAAATCGTCGTGTTGTGTGGAGATCACGATGGCATCGATGCGTTGCGGCTTGTTATCGTCGCCATACTCGATGGTCACCTGCGACTTTGAGTCGGGGCGGAGGTAGGTCATCACTTTGCCCTCGCGACGTATGGCTGCAAGCTCGCGCAGCAGCAGGTGTGCGAGTTCCAACGGCAGGGGCATGTAATTGTCTGTCTCGTTGGTTGCATAGCCAAACATCATACCCTGGTCGCCGGCACCCTGGTCTTCCTTCTTCCGGCGTTCCACTCCCTGGTTGATGTCGGGCGACTGCTCGTGAATAGCAGACAGGATACCGCAGCTATTGGCCTCGAACATGTACTCGCTGCGGGTGTAGCCTATTTTCTTGATCACCTCGCGTGCAATGTCCTGCACGTCCAGGTAGGCTTCGGACTTTACCTCACCTGCCAGCACCACCTGGCCGGTTGTCACCAGCGTTTCGCAGGCAACTTTGGAGTTTTCGTCATAGGCCAGGAAGTAATCGATCAGGGCATCCGATATCTGGTCTGCTACCTTGTCTGGGTGTCCCTCGGAAACCGACTCCGAGGTGAATAAGTATGGCATAAAGAGTTGTTAGTTAAAATGTTCGGAATAATTGACCCGCAAATTTAGACGAAATGGATAAAATGAAAAATTAACCTTGACTTGCCGCAAGGAAAAGAAATACTGCGGGTTGTTTGGGCCAATCCATCGTTTGCATTTTCCACCAGGCAACCGGTTTGCACCGTATGAACTCGTATTTGCCTGTCACATCAATGGCTACACACAAAAGGGTGTCAGGAAGGAGGTTGGCAACAAGCCTATCGTACACCGCTTTATTACGGTATGGTGTTTCGATGAAAATTTGTGTTTGCGACAGCTGGACCGATACCTTTTCGAGTCGCCTGATTTGTGAGGCCGCTTCTTTTTGGTCAATGGGGAGGTACCCCTGAAAAGCGAAGCACTGACCGTTGAGGCCGGACGCCATCAAGGAGAGCAATATCGACGACGGGCCAACGAGCGGCACCACCTTTATGCCGTGGTCGTGCGCATAGCGCACGGCCAGGCTGCCAGGGTCCGCCACACCGGGGCATCCGGATTCGCTTAAGACACCCACATCATGACCCTCCATCAGAGGCTCAAACAAGCGCTTTAACTCGGTCGCCCTGGTATCCTTGTCCAGCACCTCTACCGACAGCGCTTCAATTGAATCAAAAATGCGAAGACTGCTCAGGTACCGGCGCGTGGTCCGCGGGTTTTCGGCGAGAAAATACCGAAGTTGCGCCAGCCGGTCTATTGTACCTGCCGGAATGACGCTGGCAGTGCTGTCGGCTGATATTGTGGTGGGAATCAAAATAAGCCTGCCGGGGTTTGTCATTTTAACAAAGCTACGATGGCCAAACTTCTGATTATTATTGGAACTATACTAGTGGTGGCCGGAGTGATTCTTCACTGGCATAGCCGGCTTCCAATACCGGGGCGACTGCCTGGCGACATTGTGATCGAACGAGGCGATGTGAAGATTTACATACCGGTTATGTCGTCTATTCTACTGAGCCTACTGGTGACGTTGGTCATTTATCTGGTAAACAAATTCAAAGGTTGACTTTTTCGTGCAGGAAAGTTTTCACAACACTCACGAATTCCTCAGGTTTTTCGGCCTGCACCCAATGGCCTGTTTCCATCGTGACCAGGGTTGAGTGCGGAAACAATTGTTTGATGCGTGCACGGTCGCCGTCTTCAATGTAGTGCGACTTTATGCCGCGAACGAAAAGGGTCTCTTTCTCAAACGTGCCCTTGTAAGGCTCACCTTGTCCGATCAACTCAATGTTTTCGTCGAGCGCCTTCACGTTCAGTTTCCAACTGAATTGGTTGTTGGCGTCGCGCTGAAGATTCTTGAGCAGGAACTGCCGCACATCCGGCTCAGGCACGTATTTGGCCAACGCATCGTCGGCATCGATGCGGCTGGTCAGCTCGGAGGGCTGGATTGCCTTGAGTCCTTCCAGAATGCGGTCGTGGTGTACCGGGTAATTCCTGGGAGCAATGTCCACCACTATAAGGCTGCTCAGTAGATCCGGGTATTTAAGTGCAAATGCCATTGCTGTTTACCACCCATAGAATGGCCGAGTACAACAGGCTGATTGATGCTATGTGTTTCAAAAGGCGCGCAGGTCGTCGGCGAGGGCGGGCCCGAGGAACGGCACGTCGAGAAGCCCGCGCCCGAACTCCTCGGCGACGATCGCGACCATGAACTCGCCCGGATCGCTCCGCCCAAGGAGGTTCCTGAATTCCTTCTGCGCCTTTTCGAGACGCCCGGCGACCTTCGCCTGCAGGAGCTTGCGACGCCGGCGCTCGAAAGCCTCCCACTTCGCTTGATCGAAGACGCGGCGCGCGGCTTCCGCCTCGGCCTCCGGGCCGTAGTCGAGATCGAGCTCGCGGCGCGTCCGCTCATACTCGTCGCGCAGCGCGTCGGCGCGCTCCTTCGAGATCTTCCCCTCTTTCTCGGCGTTGTCGATGCAGTCCTTGAAGCTCATCGCCCCGGCCCTGCGAACGCCGCAAAGAGCATTTCCTCAGTCAGCAAGGACGTGTTGGATAGGAACCTTCCGAGCGCTTGCCCATCGCAGGTGCGCCGCGCGAACAGGTACCAGTAATAGAACTTGTCGGGGCGCTGGACTATCCTGACGTC
>JAAURZ010000370.1 GCA_012031955.1 Bacteroidia bacterium | reverse complement strand
GATATTGCGTCAAAATGTAAAAAAGTGGGTAAAAGTGGATGAAAGTGGGTTTAAATTACCTATGTTTGCTTAGGAGAGAAAGGCAACCACTACGTCTATGACTTTTTTCACCAGTGAATACGAAAGCAAACTCGATGTGAAAGGAAGGCTCGTCCTTCCGGCGCGCATCAAGGCTCAACTTCCCGAGGGATCGGGAAACGAGCTTGTTGTGCGCAAAGGCTTCGAGCAATGCCTTATCGTGTACCCGATGGTGGAATTCAAAAAGGTCTTCTCGAGAATTTCAGGTTTGAGTGAGTTCAATGAGGAATATCGCCGCTTGCAGCGGAATTTTTTCTCCGGAACGGCCACGGTAGAGCTTGATAACAGCGGCCGGTTTCTCATTCCGAAGAACATGCTCACCTATGCCGAACTGGACAAGGAAGTGAAACTGGTTGGCATGGGTAATAAAGTAGAAATCTGGAATCCTGCCATTTACGAGAAAAACCTCATCAGCGACCCGGGTGAGTTGTCGAAGTTGGCGCAGAAATATTTGAATGAGTAGTACGGCCGAAGATCCGAGGTACCACCAACCCGTGATGCTTCAGGAGTGCCTTGCCGGGCTGAACATCGACCCGCAAGGCACCTACGTAGATGTAACCTTCGGCGGCGGCGGTCATAGCATGGCAATCCTGCAACTGATTAAAGGCGGCATGCTCGTGGCCTTCGACCAGGATGATGACGCAAGGCGTGAAGCGGAAAAAATCACGCATCGTTCTTTTAAGTTTTGTCCGGTCAACTTCAGGCACCTGAAAAAATACCTGAAGCTGAAATGGAATCACCCGTGTGGATGGCATCCTTGCCGACCTCGGCGTTTCGTCACACCAGATCGATTCGCCGCAGCGCGGTTTTTCAACACGGTTTGATGGCCCACTCGATATGCGGATGGACAAACGTCGAACGCAAACCGCCGCCTCCTTGCTCAATAACTACAGCGAAGAAGACCTGCACAAGGTCTTTGGCATGTACGGTGAATTGAAGAACGCAAGAACAGTGGCCCGCCGCATCGTGCAGGCACGCGTGTCGCAGCCATTTGTTCGCACCTTCGAACTCAAAGAGGTGCTTCATGACATTGTGCCGAGAGGGAAAGAGAACAAGTACTTCGCACAATTGTTTCAGGCCCTGCGCATAGAGGTGAACGAGGAAATGAAAGCACTGGAAGAATTTCTGCTGCAAACAGCAGAAGTGATGAACAAAGGAGGAAGGCTCGTTGTGATGTCCTATCACTCGTTGGAAGATCGCATGGTGAAAAACTTCATGAATAAAGGCAAGATCTTCGGCGAGGTAGACAAAGACTTTTACGGTCACGAGATCAAGCCGTTCAACCCCATCGGGCGCAAACCGATCGAGGCAACCGACGAAGAAGTGGCGTTAAATAAACGAGCGCGAAGCGCGAACTGAGAGTAGCAGAAAAGAATTGACATGAGTAGTGAGAATAAATTCAAAGTGAGAGTATCGAAGTCCGGTGGCGGAACCGGGGGCGTGTTTTCCGGTATTGAGAAACGCTTGCGACTGGAGAACTACTTCGAAGCAGGCTTCCCTGTAAAACACCTGCCTAAAATACTGTTTGTCGTGGCGCTGGGGCTGCTGTACATCAGCAACACGCACTATGCGGAAAAAACCGTGAGAGACATCAATACAATACAGGCAGAAGTGGAAGACCTGCGGGCCGACTACACCACGCTGAAGGCAGACCTTATGTTTGCCAGCAAGCAATCGGAAGTGGCGCGCAAAGTAAAATCCCTGGGACTGAAAGAAAGTCTGACTCCTCCATACAAGATCGTGGTGAAAGAACGTGAACATTAAGAAATCCATATTACTGCGTGTACGCGTAGCATTTTTGTTTGTGCTGCTCTTTGCCGTCGCCGTCGTGGTGCGTACGGGACACATTCAGTTTGTGGAAGGAGAGAAATGGGAAAAAATGGGCGAGCGCATTTCGTTCGACTACAAAGTCGTGAAGGCGACCCGCGGAAATATCTACTCCGACAACGGCAGCCTGCTGGCTACCTCATTGCCATTCTATAAGGTAGCGTTCGATGCATCCCTTTCCAAAGACGACGTGTTCAAGAAGGGCGTAGACTCCCTCGCCTATTTCCTGAGTCGCTTTTACAAAGACAAGTCAAAACAAGAATACACGCGCATGCTTCGCGATGCGCGTGACGGAAAGCGGCAATACATCATGTTGAATCGCCGCCAAATTAACTACCAGGAGAAAAAGACGATGGAAGACTGGCCGATCTTCCGCGAAGGACGATATGGCGGCGGTGCCATTTTGAAAAGTGGACGTGCGATATCGCCCGTTTTCCAACCTGAGCCGCCGCACCATGGCTTCGTAAATGAGAACAACAACTGGCGCCGGCCTTGAGTACAGTTTCAACAAGCAACTGGCCGGGCAGGATGGCTATGCTTACTATCAAAAGCTGGCCGGTGGTGTGTGGAAGCCGATTTACGACGCCAACAATGTGAAGGCGGTAAACGGCCTCGATCTGCTCACCACGCTCGACATCAACCTGCAGGACGTGGCCGAAACGGCATTGCACAACGCCATGCTGCAACACAACGCCGACGACGGACTGGTGGTGGTAATGGAAGTGAAAACCGGCGAGGTAAAAGCAATTTCCAACCTGAGCAGCGACGGCAAGGGTAACCTCTATGAAAAATTCAATTTCGCCACCGGCGGTTTGTTCGAGCCCGGCTCTACCTTCAAACTCGTGACCATGATGGCACTGCTGGAGGATACCAACGTGGAACTTGCCGACAGCGTCGACACCGGCAACGGTGAATATACATTCTACAATAAAAAAGTACGCGACCACGAAGAGGGCGGTTTGGGACGCATTACCGTGCAGGAAGCCTTTGAACACTCATCGAACGTGGCAATGGCCAAACTTGTTGACAAGCATTTCAGAAACAGACCGCAAAAATTTGTCGACTATATAGACGAACTGAAACTCTCCAAACCACTTGGCATGCAAATAGTCGGTGAACCTCAGCCGAAGATCAAGCGACCGGGTGAAAAGGGTTGGAGTGGCATCAGCTTGCCTTGGATGGCCTATGGATATGGTTTTGAAACCACACCCATGCACACACTCGCGCTTTACAATGCGGTGGCCAATGATGGTAAAATGATCAAGCCCGTGATCGTTCGCTCCGTATCGAAGGCAGACGAAAACACGGAGGAATACGACACCGATATACTCAGTCGAAATATCTGTTCCGACAAAACATTGGCGAAACTGAAACTATTGCTCGAAGGTGTGGTGGAGCGCGGTACCGCAAAGAATATCCGTGGCACGCATTATCGCATAGCCGGTAAGACAGGCACTGCACAAATATTGGAGAACGGAAGCTACACACGCAAGTATATCACATCCTTCGTTGGATATTTTCCCGCGCATGCGCCCAAGTATTCCGCCATCGTGCTCATCAAGAACCCGCGCGGATGGCAGCAGTACGGCAGCAGTGTGGCGGCGCCGGTGTTTAAAGAAATCGCGGACAATATTTACGCGCGCGACGTGGAGATACATGACCCGATGCTCACGGGCACATACCCCGAAGTGGGCGTATTCCCGGTGATAAGAGCAGGAAGGCAGGAAGAACTCATACTGCTTTGCAACGAAATGGGCATATCCAATCACGCCGGCACAAACGAGGAATGGGTGCGCGCCGCCCGCAACGGCAACGCGGTGGATTGGAAAAAGAATATTGTAGGCCGCGACATCGTGCCCGACGTAAACGGCATGACCTTCCGCGACGCACTGTTCCTCCTCGAAAAATCCGGACTACGGGTTTTTTACGAGGGCAAAGGCCGAGTGCAGGAACAGTCGCTGGCACCCGGAACACGAATTTCAAAAGGAACAAGGATTCATATCAGGCTTAGCTGATGGCAGAGTTAAGAGACATCATGTACAAAGTACCCCTCACTTCCAGCGTGGGCAACATGGCTGTGGAGGTGACCAGCGTCTGCTTCGA
>JAAURZ010000369.1 GCA_012031955.1 Bacteroidia bacterium | reverse complement strand
TAACGCCCAAGCTGGTAAGGCGCGTGCCCACCTCCACCATCACGTTTTACGAAATGGCGGGCGCGTGCATTGCCACAGCGCTGTTCTTTCCTGTGTATGTACGTACCTGGCCCGGCCACGATACCTTGCAACTTGTGCCCACCGCGCTCGACTGGCTGTACATTGCCGTGCTGGCCCTGGTGTGCTCGGTATATGCATTTTCAGTGATGGTAGACTTGATGAAACGCGTGTCGGTGTTTGTGATACAACTCACGTTAAACCTCGAGCCGGTATACGGCATTGTGATGGCTGTGCTCATACTCGGCAATCGTGAAAAAATGAATCTGAATTTCTACCTCGGCGCACTCATTATCCTGGCTGCCGTTATCTCGTATCCCATACTTAAGCGACAAAAAGCATTCGCCTCAGACCTCTAGTACGCCCGACCAACAATGCTCGTGGGGAAAGGATCGCTCTGCATCCCACGCCTTCTCAAAAATTCCAAACACCGATGCGCCCCGAGCCGCTCATGCTGGCATAGAGCGCGCCCTTATTGTAAAGTACTTCTTTCAACTGTCCGATCACAGGATAACGTTTGAAAACGGAAGATTCAAAATCATTCATAAGTTCATTGCGCCAAACGCCGATCGGCTTTTGCAAGATAGCGGCAAGCGGCTCGCTCCATGGTGCCGGTGCAACGCCCGCGTAGGCCTCATGGGTAGACACGTGCACATCGGGCATCAGCAAGACGAGAAATTTCTCTTTCAGTGAAACACTCACCGGTGTAAGTATCTCTCCCCGGCCGCTTCCAATTGCCGGCGCACGCTTGATAAAAAATGCACAGTCGCTGCCCAGGGTTGCGGCGTACTGCTGGAGTTCGGCGTCGCTCAGGCCGAGGTCATAGAATTGATTGATTAATTTCAACACATAGGCAGCATCGGCCGAGCCGCCGCCCAGGCCCGCCCCCATGGGTATGCATTTGTGCAGGTGCATCTGTACAGGCCCTACGCCGTGGTGCTGCTGCATAAGGGCGAAGGCTTTGATGCACAGATTGTCGCTGTCGCTACCGGGAATTGCAAGGCCCGTGCTGGTGAATGAAAATTGTGAAGCGCGGATGATCTCCAACACATCCGTGAAAGGGAGCGGATAAAAACAGGTCTCGATGTTATGGAAACCATCAGGTCTCTTGGCCGTGATGTTAAGGCCCAGGTTGATTTTACATGGCGGAAAGGCAACCACAACGCAATTCCTATTCGGATCTCACTTCGACAACCTTTCAATCAGCGCCTCCGAAATACCCGTGGTGGAAAAACCGCCGTCGTGCATCAGGTTCTGCATGGTAACTTTGCGCGTGAGGTCGGAGAACAACACAACGATGTAATTGGCACACTCTTCGGCGGAGGCGTTGCCCAGCGGCGACATCATGTCGGCATAATCGTAGAAAACATCGAAGCCCGAGATGCCCGCACCAGCGGTTGTCTTAGTGGGCGACTGGCCTGATGGTGTTCACTCTCACTTTCTTGAGTTTGGCGAAACGGTACCCATAGCTTCGCGCTACCGATTCGAGCACCGCTTTGGCCTGGGCCATATCGGAATAATCGGGATAGGTACGTTGCGCGGCTATGTAGGTAAGGGCTACGATAGATCCCCACTCATTCATCGCGTCGGCCTTCTCGGCTGTTTGCATCACTTTATGAAACGACACACCGGAAATGTCGAGCGTTTTCATGAACCAGTCATAGTTCAGATCGCCGTACGCTTTGTCTTTGCGCACGTTGGGGCTCATGCCAATCGAGTGGAGCACAAAGTCGAGCTTTCCCCCAAGGGCTTCCACTGATTTGGTAAACAGGTTATCGAGGTCTTGCTCTGATGTCGCATCGGCGGGAATCACGTCGGCGTTGCATTGTTTGGCCAGCTCATTTATCTTACCCATGCGCATGGCGATGGGGGCATTAGTGAGTGTAAAGGATCCTCCTTCTTCCTTTACCTTTAGCGCCGTTTTCCAGGCAATCGAGTTTTCGTCCAGGGCTCCGAAGATTATACCACGTTTTCCTTTCAGCAGGTTGTATGCCATAGCTTTAGAATCAATTTATTGATCTGCAATAATACGAATTCCTCTATTTAATAGTAGTACTGCTTGCCACAGGCTTATCGTTTATCGACATGTCTAATCTAAATTTTGAACGGAAATTGCCTCGCAGCGCAAATAGTAAGAAATTCGCCACGCTTAAAACACCACTATGCCGGCTCACGCCCCACAACCTATCGGTGTATTCGACAGTGGCATTGGCGGCCTTACCGTCGCCCACGCCATACGACGCATACTCCCCAACGAACGGATGATATACTTTGGCGACACCGCCCATCTTCCCTATGGCGACAAGTCGGAGGCGGCTATTCAAGCTTACTCAGTAAAAATTGCGGACGCCCTCCTCAGGAAGGGCTGCAAGGTGATCGTGATCGCCTGCAACTCGGCAAGCTCTGCCGCTTACGAATTGCTGCGCGAGTATGTGCGACGCGACGCGCACGTCATCAATGTGATCGACCCCATGGTAGACCTCATCACCGCACAGTTTCCTGGCAAGCGCGTAGGGTTGATCGGAACACGCCGCACGGTACAATCCGACATTTATGTACAAAAGGTGAAAGCACTCAGTCCGTCGATTGAAGTGAAATCGCTCGCCACACCCTTGCTGGCGCCCATGATTGAAGAAGGTTTCTTCAATAACCAGATCAGCCACGATGTAATTGCTCAATATCTCTCCGACGATACGCTCAGCGACATCGATGCGCTGGTGCTGGCCTGCACGCATTATCCGCTTATCAAAAAAGAGATTGGCGAATTCTATCATCATCGACTCCCCATAATCGACTCGGCGGAGGTAGTAGCGAACGCCCTGCGTCAACATCTGACTGAAAATAATTTATTGAATGAGGACCGGCCATCGGGCCATGATCACTTCTACGTGTCTGACTACACGCCCTCATTCGAAGCCTCTACCCGGCTATTTTTTGGAGAGCACGTTACACTGGAGGAATTTGTCCTTTGGCATTAACTCTAAAGTATGTATTGTTTTACTTGATATTTAAGTGAAATACGCCAATATTTTCATGAACTTAGGGTTAATAAAATAGTGCTATTGCTGTCTACCGTATTGTTTTATCTTCCATTCATCGTTGTGTATACCATCCTCGTGGTGTATGCGGAACGTAAGGTTTCGGCCTTTATTCAAGACCGGCTGGGCCCGATGGAAGTAGGGTATTATGGCATAGCGCAAACCGTAGCCGATTTGCTCAAGCTCATCCAAAAAGAAGACATTGTGCCTGCCAGGGCAAATGCCGTGCTCTTCAAGGCCGCGCCGGTGCTCATCTTCACGGCGGTGTTCACGGGCTTTGCTGTGTTGCCTGTCGCTCCTGCGTGGCGAGGCGCACCCATTCCCACGGGTGTATTCTTCCTGCTGGCCATTGTATCGTTGGATGTGCTCGGCATACTCATTGCCGGGTGGAGTTCGCACAACAAGTACAGCACGCTCGGTACCTTTCGGGCCGTCGCTCAAATCATTTCTTACGAGATTCCTTTAGGCCTGTCGGTACTTGCCGTATGCATGGTGTGCCAGTCGCTGGACCTTCAGGAGATTTCGCGTCAGCAATCCGTGAGTCAGCAAACAACCTACTTGTTTGGTCTGGCCTTTACGGGAGTCGATGTGTCTTCATACGGTGGCTTTCTTACCTGGAATATATTTCGCATGCCGGTGTTGCTGGCGGCGTGGATCATTTTCTTTATCGCGTCGCTTGCGGAATGCAATCGCGCACCCTTCGACTTGCCCGAGGCAGAATCGGAACTCGTGGCCGGATACCAAACTGAATACAGTGGTTTCCGCTGGGCGGTAATCATGCTGGCTGAGTATGGAATGATGCTTTTAGTCAGTATATTGGGGGCGGTTTATTTTTTGGAAGCTGGAACACCCCACTACCAAATATCGGCGGGTTGAGACTGGCTGAATGGACCAGCGGAACTCCTGGTTCTCTTGC
>JAAURZ010000368.1 GCA_012031955.1 Bacteroidia bacterium | reverse complement strand
CGCCCATACCGCCGGTTCCGCCCGCAGTGGGTGCCCAGTTGAGCACATTGGACCAACTGTTGTCATTGTGCTTGTAGTCAAAATGACTGATTTCGAGCCCGCCGGCAAATATGCCATAGCCGTTTATGTTAAAAGAGATCTGAGTGGTTGCGTTGTTCCATTTGATTTTGTTCAGGTTGATCGCGAAGTTGCCGCTGGCACTTTCCGTTCGCACTAAAGACTGAGAGCCAACCAGCTTTCCTTTTTGGTCATACTCACTTACATCGAGCGAAAACCATAGGAAACCAGCTACACTGGCTACGTCCAATTCTACCGTGCCCTCGGTCTTGTTGAGGGGAAACATAAGTGCATTGCCGTTCTTGGCCAGATCCAGTTCGAAAACATGAAAGACCCTGCCCGCAAAGCTGAGGGCGGCCGCACCTGGTTTAGCGAGCGACCACACGCCGTCGGACAGCCCCATGTTAAGCACCCATTCATTAAGGTCCTGATCGGAAGCAAAGTCATTGTTGTAGTACTGGCTGCCAACCCAGTGGTAGTCCTGGCCCTGGGCTGCGGTCCAGGATGCGATGGTGAGTATCACCAAACTTGTAAATGCAGCAAACTTATTATTGAACATATTATCCTAATTATCCGCAGGGGTATAGACCAAATGGGTGCCATTGCGGACAGGATCAGAAAAAGGTGGCTGAGGGCTAAGAAATCATCATTTGCATAATTCCATAATAGAAAATTACCTCATAATGGGATTACAGGTTCTTATTTTTAGAATGTCACTCGGTGGGTCTGCGTGTTTACTGCGCACGCAGCAAATAAATGGTTAAAATAGAGTTTTTGGAAAATATCCATTTTTTGGAATGGAGGTTGGCTAAAGCTAATTTGGGAGTTGCTTATCGTCTCCAAACTTAAATTGGCGCTTGGCAGCGTGCTGCTAATTTGGCCGGGTGGATTTTGGAATGGCCTTCTGAATTTGCCTAATTTTGAACGAATGTGGGCGATCTTGTTCCGTCTATTCCTTTTTACGGCCGTTGTGGGCATCGTGATATTGCTGGTGCGGGCATTTGTGAAACCGTCGCCATTCGTGCGATGCGAGCGCTGCAATGGTAAAGGCTTCTGGTACGATGCGCGAGGCAAGGAGATTTGCGACTGGTGCAAGGGCGCCGGTAAACTGCCTCGCGTCTGAATGGTAGTCTACTTCACAGCAAACTGTGCTTTGCCCATCAGGTATCCGTCGGTATACACTTCCATGGTGTAGGTGCCTGCTGCATAATCCGATCCTTTGTCGTACAGGAACGAGAGCTTTTGCCTGGTGTTATCGAACAATATTTCCTGAGACGCTGTGTAGAATTCTTCTTTGTCGTTTAGCATGAAAGTTCCGGAGCCTCGTGCCACGTCGAACAGCACCTGGTTGTTTTCGTCGATAATACGGATCATGATCGTTTTCCCTTCGATTGGGGCAACATTGTTGTCGGCAATATTAAACTCCACCTTAAGCTTCCCAACCTGCCTGCTTTTGAATGGTGATTCGCGCTCCCGGCCGCGGTCGTTAACAGCCACGATCGAGATATTTTCCACCTTCAATTGCGACGCTATCGCCACTTTGGTTTCCAGGTCATCTTTGGTTTGGGTAAGGCGATTGATGGAATCCCCCAGTTGATTTTTTTGGGTTTTGAGATTCACGTTTTCGCTGAGCAACTCCTTGTTCACCGACTTCAGTTTCTCAATCTCGTCGTCTTTGGTTCGCAACAACTGTTCGTAGCCCTCCACTTTGTCCTTCAGTTCTTTAATCACGCGGCCATTGGCGCGCTTGCTCCGCTTGAGTTCTTCCTCTATTTCCGACTTGGCATTTTGCAACTCGGTAATGTCGCCGCCGAGTTTTTGTATTTCCGCTATTTTCTGGTCCAGCTCGGTGCTGATTTCGGTCATCCGTTGCATGGTGGTGGCGAGCTCCTCCTCGGTGGACGTGATCTTTTCGTCTTTTTCCTTGATCTCCTGGGCATCCAGGTACCATTAACACCTTGTATGATGATAATAATGGACAACAAGGCTATGATAATAGCGCTTTTGTTGTTCCGCTTGGGAGTTTCCGGTGCTGGGGTTGCAGACGGCTGTGTTATTTCGCTCATGGTTCGACTTTAAAAATCAGGGTTAAAAATAGCGTATATCACCGTGCAATTCAACCTTTAGTGCTGTAATACAGCGTGTTGTTTGTTGAGTGAAGGATTGAAGAACAAGATGCCACATTTGTAAATGTCGATGGATCCGTACACCAGGCGGTGTTTTCGTATGTATTCCCAGGCCCGTTTCATGTCGGGGGTGAGGTAAATATCGTCAACGATCACCACGCTCCGGTCGTGCGTTTTCCGCGCAAGCAAGTCAAAATATTTTACCGTGGCATCGTGTTGATGATTGGCGTCGATCAGGGCAAAATCAAAATGGTTTAGCGGCTGCAAGTGCGATGCGAGTGTATGATCGATGTTGCCGGGAATGAGGTCGATGTTCTTTGCCCCACCTAGTTCGAAAGTCCGCCGCGCGAGGGCGGCGATTGAAGGCGCGCCTTCGAAGGTAGTGATAACGCTCCCTGGCGCTTGCGCCAGATACAGGGCGGTAATACCCAGGCTGGTACCCAATTCTATTATTGACGTGGCGCCCATGTGCTGCGCGAGTTTCAAATACAAAGAGCAAAAACGCGGAGGAGCGAGGCTGGTGCGGGCAATGTTGCTCACAGTGCGTTGATTGCCTTTAATGGCGACGGAACCACGTCCGAGGTCATGCACTTCTATGTCCGATCGATCATTGAGCAGCGTGCGCCTGATTTCTTCGGCAACCGGCATCGGCGTTGCGGGTGGCTTAATGACCGATTGGTGCAGATCGTAAAAAAACGGGGAGTGAAGCGAATGTTCGTCTACTGCGTTGAGCCAGTACGTCAGGAAGGCCTTCGTTCGAAAAAGCGAGTACACTTAATTGAGTCGTAGCGGAGCGATCATGGTAAATTCCGGGATGTTGACCGACACCGGCGTGCCATCGACAACGCGCTCCATGAGGTAAGTGCCCACCATCTTGCCAATGCCCGACTTGAGGTTGCATCCAGACACATACTGATGAAACTGGCCAGGTTCCAGCACGGGTTGTTGACCAACAACTCCTTCGCCTTCAACTTCGCGCTTGCTGAATCCGGCATCAAAAATATGCCAGTGGCGGCGCAAAAGTTGAATGGTATACTCGCTTTGATTTTCTATGGTGATGCGATAGGTGAACACGTAGTGATATTGGCTTGGACTGGAGTAGGCGGGCTGGTATTCCGTCTCCACACTTACCTTAATTCCTTGCGTAATTTCAGTCACCATATATCCAAAAATATCAAATTTTCAGAATTCGTATTCGTTATCTTCCCCGCGTTTATTAAATGGCTGATAATCAGATGATTTAATTTCGAAATATGGATACTTATCTTATGGAATCTAACCCTATTTTAGCCTTTTGATAGGCGTAGGCTTATGGTCATTTTGCAAAGTCATTACCTTTTTATATCGCAATAAACAAAGTATCATCTAATGGACGTTAAAATTGCCCCGAGTTGGAAGAGCAGGCTTCAGCAAGAATTCAACCAGCCTTACTTTATCCAACTTACCAGTTTCATAAAGGAAGAGTATCGAACAGCCGCGGTGTATCCACCGGGCCGCGAAATATTCAACGCGTTCGACTACTGTGATTTCGACAACGTGAAAGTTGTCATTATAGGGCAGGACCCTTATCATGGAGCCGGGCAGGCTAACGGACTCTGTTTTTCGGTGCGCGACGGTGTGCGCATGCCGCCTTCATTGGTGAATATTTTCAAAGAAATACAATCGGACCTTAACCGGCCAATGCCGACCTCGGGCAATCTTGAGCGATGGGCGCGACAGGGGGTGCTGCTCTTGAATGCTACGCTCACCGTGCGGGCGTCTTCACCCGGCTCGCATCAAAGGAAAGGATGGGAGGAGTTCACCGACGCCGTAATCCGCACCATTTCGACGGAGAAA
>JAAURZ010000367.1 GCA_012031955.1 Bacteroidia bacterium | reverse complement strand
CGCCATTGAATACGGCTGTTACCTTTTTTCGTCGCGCAGTGTGGTGGCAAGGGCGATGCCGTCGGCGATGCCATTCTGCGGGCCCAGGTGCGAGATCATGCCTACAATATGGTGCTCGTTGGTGCCGAAGTGAAAAGAACGGTCGCGGCCTTTGGTGTATCCCATTGGCGTGCCTTGCCACTGCGCAAACAGTCGGTCAAAAGGCATGCGCCGGCTGGTGAATACGCCGAGGTTCCTGTGCATGGGTAGAATGTATTCGTCGGGAGCGAGCGCCTCTCGTCAGACCCACGGCGATGGCTTCCTGGCCGATGCCGCTGAACCATTTGCTGATCTTATTTTGTCTCAGCAGGATCAGCATTTTTTCTTCGATCATGCGGGGGAGAAGCAGGGCTTCATAGAGTGCGCGCAGCTTGTCGTCGGTGAGTTCTTGGCGATTGAATTTCATGGTCGGAAAAAGGTCCGCCAAAGTTAGCGGAGTTTTCGAAACCGCATGATGCATTCCCTTGTTGAGGTTTTGTTATTTTTGGCCTGCTTATGATTGCATTTCAGGAATTCACCTTGCCCAACGGGCTGCGTGTGATTGTGCACGAAGATCCCACTGTGCAAATTGCCGTGATTAACATACTCTACAACGTCGGCTCACGCGATGAGCACCCGGATAAGACGGGGTTCGCGCACTTGTTCGAACACCTCATGTTTGGCGGTTCTGCCAACATCCCCAACTACGACGAGCCTTTGCAGCGCGTGGGTGGCGAAAACAACGCATTCACCAACACCGATATCACCAACTACTATCTCACCGTGCCGGCCGCCAACCTCGAAACGGGATTCTGGCTCGAGAGCGACCGCATGTTAAGCTTGTCGTTCGATCCGGAAGTGCTGGAAGTGCAACGCAAAGTGGTGATCGAAGAATTTAAACAACGCTATCTCAACCAGCCTTATGGCGACGTGTGGCTGAAGTTGAGACCGCTCACCTACAAGGTACACCCATACCAGTGGGCCACCATCGGCAAGGAGATAAGCCATATTGAGAATGCCACCATGGACGACGTGCGCGACTTCTTCTTTCGCTACTATGTGCCCAACAACGCCATAATGGTAGTGGCTGGAAATGTGAAGGTCGACGAGGTAAAGCGGCTGAGCGAAAAATGGTTTGGTCCTATACCTGCGGGCCGTGGGGTGGAGAGAAAGCTGCCCGGCGAACCTTTGCAGCAAGGCAAACGCAGCCAGGAAGTGAGCGCCTCCGTGCCGGCCGATGCGTTTTATAAGGCGTGGCACATGCCGGGCAGGTTCCACAACGACTATCACGCCATCGACTTGATGAGTGACATCCTGAGCCGCGGGCAGTCGAGCAGGTTTTACCAGAAACTGGTGAAGGAGAAAGCACTCTTCACGTCCATTTCATCATTCACGATGGGCACAATCGACCCGGGGCTTCTCGTTGTAAGCGGCAGGCTTAAACCGGGTGTTACATTTGAGACGGCCGAAAGCGCTGTCGGCGAGATGCTGCACGACATCGCCTCGCACGTGGCGCATCAGGAGGACTTGACAAAGTAAAAAATCAGGCCGAGTCGATTCTCGAGTTCGATGAAGTGGAAGTGATGAACCGCGCGATGAATCTCGCCTTCGGTGCGCTCTCGGGCGACGCGAATTTCGTGAACAAAGAAGCGCGCGCATCAAAGCGGTGACTGTCGACGATGTGAAACGCGTGGCCGCCAATATTTTGAGCGATGACAATGCCAGCGTGTTGTACTACAAAAGCACACAACTATGAAGATAAGAGTAGGTATGGGCTTCGATGTGCATGAGTTGACGGCAGGAAAAGCCTTCCACCTCGGCGGCGTGGTGCTCGACGATGCACCGAAGGGTGCCGTGGGCCACTCCGATGCCGACGTGCTCATACATGCCATCTGCGATGCGCTGCTCGGCGCCGCCAACCTGCGCGACATTGGCTATCATTTCGCCAACACCGACGAGCGCTGGAAAAACATGGACAGCAAGTTCTTTCTGAAAGAAGTGACACAGATGCTTGCCGCGAAAGGGTGGAAAGTTGGCAATATAGATTGCACAATCTGCCTGGAGAAACCCAAGGTGAATCCGCACATCGACAGGATGAAGAAGGCATTGGCGCCACTCATGAATGTGGCGGAAGACGACATCTCCATCAAGGCGACTACCAATGAGAAGCTTGGCTATGTGGGAAGAGAGGAAGGTGTATGCGCCTATGCCGTGGCCCTCATCGTCCAACACTTGTGACAACGGTTAAGATTATCACAACGGCCGACGGCTCGCATTCGCTTTTAAATGAGGCGTTGCACGAAACATATCACTCACATCACGGTGCCGTGCAGGAGTCGATGCACGTATTCATCGAACACGGCCTTCATCACCTGTTGCGTCAATCGCCTGACAAAAATATTTCTATTCTTGAAATAGGTTTTGGAACCGGTCTGAACGTGCTGCTCACCTGGCGCGCACTGCGTGGCGCGGAGACGACTGTCCGCTACACCTCGATCGAAAGTTTTCCGCTCGATCGTTCGGTGTGGGGCGTCCTCAACTACGCGCTTGATGATGAGAAAGTTATTTTTGAAAACATGCATGCCTCGGCCTGGAACGAATGGGTCGGGTTGTCGCCTGCCTTTCAGTTGTACAAATGGAATACCACGCTGCAACAGGCTTCCCTTGGTGCTACCCTTTTTGATCTCGTGTACTACGACGCGTTTGCACCCGGCAAACAGCCGGAGATGTGGACCCGCGAAATGCTGACAAAGGTCGTGAGCCAACTCCGGCCTGGCGGCGTGCTTGTAACGTATTGCGCCAAAGGTCAATTGAAGCGCGATCTCAAAGCGCTCGGGCTGGAGGTAGAGTCATTGCAAGGCCCGCCGGGGAAAAAGGAAATGACGAGGGCTACTAAGCGTTAGTCCTTCGCGGCGAGTTCAAACGATTGTAATCCGATGACAATATTTCAAAACGATTCCCCCCGCAATCGTTGACGTTTTGCGGAATTGCAATTATTTCAAAAAGAATCTAAAAATATTCTAAATATTCTGCGAAATACTGAATAGTCCCAAATTTTCTAACGTCTTTTTAATAATTTCAAAAAACTGTTTTGTCTCAAAAATTGCCTCGGCGACGGTTTTTAATCACTTATTAAATGGAGAAGACGAAGATGCAGATGACCCGGCCCAAGGGCCTTTACACACCCGAGTATGAACACGATGCCTGCGGTATCGGCTTTGTGGCCAACATCAACGGCACGCGTACCAATCAGATACTACGCGATGCGCTGTCGATGCTGGAGAACATGGAGCACCGTGGCGGAAAGGGAAGCAGTCCGAAAACGGCGACGGCGCCGGTGTGCTGATACAGATACCACACGACTTTTTTGTTGAAGAAAGTGGACGCATCGGATTTGAACTGCCGGCGTTCGGTAAGTACGGCGTAGGCATGGTGTTCTTCCCGCGCGACAAGAAAGTGCTCAACACTTGCAAGGAACTGCTCCGCAAAAACATTACCCGCAGTTGGGGCTCGAACTTATCGGCTACCCGGTCGGTGCCCGTAGATCATAGCGTGCCGGGGCCCGGTGCGGCCGAGGTGGAGCCGGTGATAGAACAGGTGTTTGTGAAAGCCAAAGACGAAGGGCTGGTGGGCGAGTCGCTTGAGCGAAAGCTGTTTGTACTACGAAACTTCACCTCGCATGCCATCGCCAAAGAAGTGAAAGGAAGCAACCGCGAATTTTATATCACAAGTTTCTCATCCAAAACGATCGTATACAAGGGGCAGCTTCGCACCGAGCAGCTTCGAAAATATTTCTTCGACCTTCAGGATCCGCGATTGCGAACGGCGCTGGCGCTCGTGCACTCACGTTTCTCCACCAATACATTCCCCAACTGGAAACTCGCGCAACCGTTCCGTTACATCGCGCACAACGGCGAGATCAACACCATTCGCGGCAACGTGAATAAAATGAAGTCGAAGGAGGCGTTGTTCAAGTCCACACTGTTTACCGACGAAGATCTGGCC